>JAJQDL010000176.1:26092-41051 GCA_021202235.1 Lachnospiraceae bacterium | reverse complement strand
CGGCCGGCCTCAAAG
Source organism: Lachnospiraceae bacterium (assembly GCA_021202235.1). Lineage (GTDB taxonomy): Bacteria > Bacillota > Clostridia > Lachnospirales > Lachnospiraceae > UBA3305. The sequence continues at coordinate 41,036 of JAJQDL010000176.1, read as the reverse complement.
ACCTGGACTGTCAGCGGACGCATATGTACCTCCCGGGCGCCGTCTCCTCAGAGACAGACGGAAATGAGCGCATCCTTGGCGCGCCGGACCTTCTTCCTGGAAGGCTCGTCCGCCGGAGCATTCATTTCGGTGATCCTCTGCAGAAATTCATCCCAGTCCCGGTATACCATGATCCGCATGGGAATACCGCGCCGCTTCATCAGATCGTTGACAGTGATGGTGATGCGGTCACGGGTATCTTTTTTCTCTGACTGATAGGCCGCGATCCCGCCCTGATAGATCACTGCAAAATCCATCGAGGCTCTCTCGCCCTTCTCATCGACCAGGATCAGGTCTGCCAGAAGCATCTCTGCCTCTTCAAAAGCATGCAGGGCGGCATACTTTTCTGTGTCACCTGAACGGTAGGAGGCAACCGCTATATAAGAGACCAGATAGTTGGCAAAGGGAATCACACACAGCATGGCCGGGATCATCAGAAGATTCAGCTTTGTTCCCCAGATGACCATCCCAATCAATGTCAGTATGATAACAAAAATGCCCCATAAAACAGCCATCCGCAGCTGTTGCTTCTTTCTGCTGCTCAGATAACCGTAGGTTCCTTTTTCCATGTTTTTTGCTTCCTTTATCCTTTACTATCCCAGATAGGTAAGTACCGCCGTCTGCGCCGGGGTCTCCGGGGTGATCGTCAAAGTATTGCTCTCGTAGCGCACGATGTTCCCTTCCACCAGCTTCAGGTAATCCTCCAGGGTGCCGATGACCGGATACCCGAAGGTCTCACTGCGGTAGTGCATGGGAACCACGATACGAGGCTGCATCTGCTGCATCAGCGATGCGATCCCGTCCGGTTCCATGGTAAAATATCCCCCCACGGGTACCAGCGCCGCGTCGAGCCTGCCGATCGCCTCCAGCTGCTCTTTTCCCAGAGGACAGCCGATATCACCGAAATGAGCGATCCGCAGAGTTCCGTTGTCAAATACATGGATCAGATTCATGCCCCGTTTGCGGCCGCAGTCGTCGTCATGCGGGCAGGCCACCTTCGTTACCGTGAAGGGGCTCTCCTTCCCCTCATCCACCAGGGTGACCGATTCACGGCTGTTGTGATCCGCATGGGTATGACTGCAGATCACTTCGTTGGCCGTTTCACGAACCTGCGGGTAGCCCGGCACCGTATCGTCGCTGTAGGGATCCACCACCACGGAATAATCCCCGCAGGAGATCTTAAAGCAGGAATGTCCGCGCCAGGTAAGTATGATGTTCTGATTCTCTTTCATGATCAATCCTCCATATTCTGACTGCTTGTCGGTCATGTTTATTGATGTCGGGAGCAAAATAATTGTACCCGGCTGAGACACGGATTGCTCCGTGCAATCTTCTTTGTTCGATTAAAGCCGCCGCCATCCGGGATCATATTTGTTTTTCAGAGCCGTCCCCCGGCGAACTGCCCACCCCAGCGGATACTCATCGACACAGACCAGGCACCAGCCCTCTTCGCCGCAGACCGCGGCTCCGGCGGCATCCACACTTTCTCCCTTCAGATAGCGGAGCACCCTCTCATCCTCCAAGCCAAAGGAGACCCGGTCTGGATATTCACAGCGCCCCATAGCCATAGCCAGCGCCTGAGACGGCGTAAAGCGCTCCCTCTTCCAGTTTCCGAGACGCAGTCCGGTGCGCAGATAGCGCAGCCCGGGGTGTATATTCTCCCCCTGCGGCAGAGCATAGAGAACGTCATCACGCCGAACCGGATTTCTCCCCGTGAGTACAGAGGAGAGCTTCTCTTCCCAGTCCGGCGGACAGAGAGAAGCGGCAGAAGAGGGATGTTTCCCCGAACCACCCTTTTTTCTCTTTGTGTTTTTCGTTTTATCCGCCGCCAGTAGGCCGCTGCCTTCTGCCAGAGGAGATAGATTCTTCCGCTTCTCCCCCGCTTTCTTCAGCAGCGCCAGAAAATGCCCCTCACCCCGAACACGGTGCGGCCACAGACGGACCGTTCCGGGAAGAAAGCCTTCTGAGAAACCGGGCCGAGCAGGAATTGCCTGCAGCGTCAGTTCCGGATGCGCTGCAAGAAGACGCTCCACATTTGTCTCATTTTCCTCGCGGGAGAAGGTACAGGTGGAGTAGAGCAGCTGGCCGCCCGGCCGCAGCATGCGTACCGCCTGTTCGAGGATCTCCGCCTGGAGTGGTGCATAGTAGGCCGGACCGCGGGCGAGCCAGTCGCGCAGCAGGGCGCTGTCCCGGCGGAACATTCCCTCTCCGGAGCAGGGAGCATCCACGAGGATCCTGTCAAAATACTCTGGATACGCGAAGGCCAGCTTCTCCGGCGTCTCCGCCGTGATGAAGATATTCCTCACCCCGGCCAGCTCCAGATTCTTCCGCAGAGCCTGCGCCCGGGAAGCACTGATGTCATTCGCATAGAGTACGCCGCGGTCGCCCAGCCGGGCTGCTACCTGCGTCGCTTTCCCGCCGGGTGCGGCGCACAGATCCAGTACCCGATCTCCCTCCTCTACCGGCAACACGGCGCCGGGACTCATCGCGCTGGCCTCCTGAAGGTAGTACAGACCGGCACTGTAGGCCGGGTGTACTGCAGGCTGAGCGCCCTCCTGATAGTAAAAGCCTCCCTCGGCCCAGGGAACCGGTTCCTCCATGAACGGCAGACATTCTCCGGCCTGTATCTCATCCCATTTTCCGGAATGCAGCCGCAGACTCAGCGCACGGGGATCCTCCAGAGAAGCCAGATAGTCCGGGTACTCGGAACCAAGCATTTCCTTCATTCTTTCACAATAGCTCTTCGGCAGTTCCATCCTCTGTTCCCCGCCTCAGAGCACTGCCAGGAGCTCCCGGAGGAAGGTATAGACTCTCTCCGTGGAGGAAATGGACAGACGGTCTCTGGGTGTGTGGATATCCTGCATCTCCGGTCCCATGGCAATGATATCCAGTCCCGGCATTTTAGAGAGGAAGATTCCGCACTCCAGTCCGGCATGGATCGCTTCCGTCCGCATCGGCTGCCCGGTCATCTCTTCCCACAGCCGGGAAGCGGTTTTGCGAAGCCGGGAATCGCGCTGTACCGGCCAGCCGGGATAGTCGCCGTCCACAGACGCTGTTCCTCCATAAGACTCCGCCAGAGAGAGCAGTTCCCGTTCCACGGCGTGTTTCTCCTCTTCTACACTGCTCCTCACTGAAAAGGACAGATGCAGCTGGTTATTCTCCCATTTGACAATTCCCAGATTCAGGGATGTCTCTACCATGTCCGGCAGTTCTTCGCACATGGCCTGCACGCCGTCCGGCAGCTGTGCAAACAGCGGCAGCAGACGTGTCAGCTCCTCCGACACGGTCAAAAGCCCCGGCTGCGCTTCCCAGGTCCAGGTCAGGGAAAAATCGGGTTCCGTCTGCCGGATCTCTCGCTGCCAGGTCTCCTGCACCGCCGCGAGCAGCGAATCCATCTCTGCCTGTTTTTCCGTCGGGACAGCGAGCAGAGCAGTGGCTGAGGAAGGACTGGCATGGGCCGCTGCCCCTGCGGCAACTTCACCCCGAATAGCGGGGCAGGGCTCCGTCAGCTGACTTCTAAGAGTGGCCAGGAGATGGGTGGCATTGATCCGGTTTCGATGAATCTCTGTCCCGGAATGCCCGCCGATCAGTCCCTCAATCCGTATACGGCAGGAAAGAGCCATGACCTCACGTCCGGCCGCCGGAAAACAGAGCCGTACACGGCTTCCGCCGGCACAGCCGACTGTCAGGACTCCTTCTTCCTCACAGTCCAGATTCAGAAGCCTGGTTGCCGTAAGATCGGACGTGTCCAGGGCCTCCGCCCCCAGCATCCCAATCTCCTCATCCACTGTGAAAACGCACTCCAGCGGCGGATGACTCAGAGAATCATCTTCAAGAATCGCCAGGCACATAGCCACCGCGATGCCGTCATCCCCGCCCAGAGTGGTCCCGTCAGCCGTCAGGAAGTCCCCCTCCCGCCGCAGGCGCAAACCATCCCGCAGGAAGTCAAAGGCAATCCCTTCCTCCTGCGCGGCCACCATATCCAGATGTCCCTGAAGCAGAACGGCCTCTTCCGTCTCCCGCCCCGGGGAAGCAGGCTTGTGAATCACCACATTGCCCGCCGCATCCCGGCGGCATGTCAGTCCGTGCGCCGCAGCAAACGCCGCACAGTGCTCACTGAGCCTCTTCGTATTTCCAGAACCGTGAGGAATCCCGGCGATCTCTTCAAAATAATCGAACACCCTGGGACAGGATGTGTGTTCCACAATGCCCATTGCAAAAACTCCTTTTCCATACATGAGTCCCCGGAGAAGACGCATATTCTGTATCATACTTCCCCGGGAAAATATTATGAGAACTCGATTTACCCGTCTTCTGGTCCTGTCTTTCGGTCTCGGACTTCTGATCTGGCCGGAACGAAGCTGTACCGGCGCTTCCGGCGCCCTGCTTCAGTGGTACAGAAACGTCCTCCCGGTCCTCCTTCCGTTCCTGCTGCTGGCGCGGCTGATCAGCGTTCTCTTCCCATTGTCTCAGAGACGCCGAAAGCAATCTGTCTGTCTCATGGGTTTTCTCTGCGGGTATCCCATGGGCGCGATCCTGACGGGAAATGAAGTGCGGGATGAACAGATCACTCCCCGGGAAGGCCAGCGGCTCGTCTGTCTCTGCAATCTTCCCAGTCCTGCCTTCATGACGGGGCTGGTCGCCATTAAGTGGCTGCGTCTGTCCCGCCCGCTGCGGCTGCTGGCAGCCGTCTGGTCGGCTTCTGTGCTGTGCTGTCTCCTTCTCGCAGTATTCCAAAATAAAGAAGATTTTATGCGGGAGCGAACGTCCCGCTGCGCAGATTCCTCCTTCAAGGAGCCTGTCGCCCTCTCACCGGCCATGCTGGAGAAAGCCTGGATCGAGAGCTGTCAGTCAGCTGTGGTCATCGGCTGTTATATGATCCTCTTCGGGATTCTGGCTTCCTGGCTCGCCGCCCTGTCATCCCTGCCGGAGATTGTCCGGGTCTCGGCACTTCTTCTCTGTGAGATCACAACTGGTTGTCAGGCTGTCGCCGGGAGTACGCTCCCACTCACTGTGCGCGAAATGCTCTGTGCGGCCGGCGCCGCCTTCGGCGGACTCTCCTGTCTGGCCCAGACCTCCGGCTGTCTGCACGATACCGGAATCCGTCTGTCCTCCTACGCTGGGGGCAGACTCCTGACGGCTCTTCTGGCTGCACTTCTTGATCTGGGATTCCAGCATCTGTTCCCGTAAACGGATTCCGTCTGCGCCTGAAAGAAAACATGGGGGAGGCACCTGGGCGCACTCCCCCTCATTCATCCGAATTCACCCTGTCGGTGTCCCGTTATTAATCCTGGTTCCCCAGCGAAATATCGATCTTGTAATCATCCTCCGGGTCTGCAGCCTGCGCCGGTTCATCCCCCGCGTTCAGTTCGCGACGATTGGCCGTAACGACTTCCAGACTTCCCTGCATCTGATGAATGAACGAATCAAACCGGCTCTGGGAATCCCCCATCGAATGGGAAATGATCGTCTGAAGGTTTTTCAGTGCACTGTCTGTGTACTGCATCGCGCCTTCACGGATGTTGTTGGCGTCGGTCACCGCATTGTCGATGATCTGCTGCGCCTTCTCCTGCGCATCGTCCACGATCCCCTGCGCCTGCTGATACGCCTGCTGCATAATCTCGTGCTCGTTCACCATCTCACTGGTCTGCCGGTTGGCCTCCGCGATCATCGCATCCGCCTGAGACTGCGCCTCCTGCAGGATGGCATCCCGGTTGGCAATGATCTTCTGATACTTCTTAATCTCCTCCGGTGTGCGCATCCGCAGCTCCACCAGCATCTCGTCGAGGACGTCCTTCTCCACGACAAGCTTCTTGCTGCCGGAAAAGGCCTGGGGCTTGCAGCTGTCCAGATACGTCTCAATCTCACCGATAATCTGTTCGATCTTACTACTACTCATTCTTGTCTGTCCTTCCTGTCTCCGTCTGCCTCGCGGAGACTCCTGCATCTTTCCTGTACCAGCGGCACAATCTCCGGCGGCACGAACTGAGAGATCTTACCATCGTAAAAAGCCACCTCCCGGACCGTGCTGGAACTCAGGTACGCATACCGCAAATCCGTCGTCAGGAAGATCGTGTCAATTCCCGGACACATCGTATGGTTCGTCTGTGCCATCTGAAGCTCATATTCAAAATCCGTCACACCCCGCAAGCCACGGACCACGACACGCGCGCCCACCTGCTAGGCAAAATCCACCAGCAGACCATCAAAGGCACGCACCTCCACATTAGGAATGTGCGAGGTCACACTACGCAACATTTTAACACGTTCATCCGCGGAAAACAACGGTTTTTTCGCGTTATTACACAAAACTCCCACGATCATTTTGTCAAATATCTGTGAAGATCGCTCGATGATATCCAGGTGCCCGAACGTAACCGGATCAAAGCTTCCCGGATAAATACCAATCTTCGGCTGCTCTTCCATCTCCATTTTGCTCTATTCCCCTTCGACGTATTTCCTCAGAAATACATGCTGATTTGTCTTATACTCTTTTAAGCGAAACATCTCAAATCCCAGCTCTTCCACATAGGAAAAATCTGTCTCCAGATTTGCTTCCACGATAATCGTCGTATCTTCCGTTACCAGAGAGGAGGAAGACAAACGCATCAGCACCTGCTTCTCCCATTCCTGCCCATAGGGCGGGTCCATAAAAATAATATCGTAGGATTTTTTACCCCGCTCCAGTCTTGTCAGTGCACTCAGCACATCCACAGGCAGCAGCACAGCGCCCGCTTCCAGACGGGTATGCTCCAGATTCTTTCGGATGCACTCCTGCGCCCGACGATTGTTTTCCACGAAGGTGCCGTGCCGGGCGCCGCGGCTCAGCGCCTCGATGCCGATGGCGCCGCTTCCGGCGAACAGATCCAGAAACTCGCATCCGCCAAGCTCCGGCTGCAGGATGTTAAACAGCGTCTCCTTGATCTTATCGGATGTGGGCCGAGTCGTCTGACCAGGCACGGTAACCAGCTGCAGCCTCCTGGCCGACCCCGCAATAACTCTCATATCAATGCCTCGTGATTCCTTTAGTTAAAACCATACAGCCGCTGGGATATCATATATGCGATCTCCGAGATCTTCCGGCCGCCGCGCCCGGGCAGGTTCATGGTCTGCCCCATCAGGCGATGCCGAAGCTTTCGGTAAATCGCCGGACGCGTTTTCTTCAGATAAGCCCACAATTCATCCTTCTTCTGAAGGTTTTCTTTCGTATGCGAACGGATGAGCATGATCGAGGAAACCGTCATCATGATTTCCAGATAGCTCATCATGTACTTCCGCAGACGTTTATCCCTGATATCCTTCAGATCATAATCGTCGATCATCAGCCGGTTGACCCGCAGCTGCTGATCGACGCGGGAGATCATCACTTTCTCGTTGACCGACTGATCCTCCCGTCCTATGTAATAGCGATAGAAATTTACATCCAGGTAATAAAGTTTCTTCACATGAGGAAGCGGATGGTACACAAAAATATTGTCCACATAGAAAGTATGCGCGGGAAGCTCCAGTCCGCATTCCCGCAGCATCCGGGTCCGGTAGATCACCGAATGCATGAGGATATACTGTCCCAGATGCAGGTTTCCCATCTCCGACCAGGTGAATACATGCCCCTCAGGAAAAGCATTGGCATACCGCATGACCTTCTTGTGCTTTGCCCCTTCCTTCTCGTAGACGAAATTACTTACCATCATGTCAATATTCTCGCCCCTGGCGATGAGATCCTCCAGAGTGTCAAGGATCTTTTTATAGGCTGCCTGGTTCACCCAGTCGTCGCTGTCCACCACCTTAAAAAAGAGTCCGGTCGCATGCTTCAGGCCGGTCATCACCGCCTGACCATGACCGCCGTTCTCCTGATGGATCGCCCGGACCTGATCCGGATAACGCTTCGCATATGCGTCGGCGATTTCAGCGGTCCGGTCCTTCTGCGAGCCATCATCTACAATAATAATCTCTACTCTGCTCCCGCCGGGCAGGAGAGACCGAATACATTTCTCCATGTATGGTTCCGAATTATAGCAGGGAATCGCGATCGTCAGCAGTTTCATTTGTAATAAAACCTTCCTTCTTCCAACTTTCATTGTAAATATAAGTGGAAAAGCGATATTTGTCAATATAAGTCCTCAAACAATGCCTCCTTTCCGGCAGAGAAGATGTCAATGAGACGAATGACGACGTAAAACAGAGAAAATATACAAAGATCAGATTTTGAAATAGTCGAAGCAGATTTTTTGTGCTATAATAGCCCGTGTATACGGAGATCATCGGATACATACCTCAGATCATGGCGCAGCTGCCTGATCTGTCAGTCAGGAGGCATATAAAAACTTATGAAGCAGACACTTTTCAAGCATGTACTGAGCATTGCAGAACATCAGCATCTGGTGCGCATCACCGAGTCCGTCCGCCAGGACATCACCAAATCGTAGATACTGGACGGTCTGGCTGTCGTCTTCTGCCCACATTCTACAGCAGCCATCGCCGTCAGCACCGGCTCCGGTCCGGATGCGGTACGGGATCTGATCTACGGCATGGAGAGAGCCTATCCCAGTATGAATCGAAATTATCGCCACGCCGATTCCCACGCTCATCTCAAAGCACTCGCATGCGGCGCGGAGACGACACTGATCCTGGAGGAAGGGAAACCGATCCTGGGCGAGCATCAGGAGGTCTATTTCTGCGAATTTAACGGTCCCCGGGACCGTGTCTTCTATGTGAAGGTTCTTGAAGGATAGGAGACATATCAGTATGAAAGAAATCATTTTCCTGGGCGACAGCATCACGGACTGCGGCCGCCTGTGGGATGTTCGGCCGGAGCCTCTCGGTTCCGGCTATGTTCGTATACTGCAGAATTCTCTGGCAAAAGCGGACTGCCATTTGACAAACCGGGGGCATAATGGGTATACTGCATGGCAGGTTCTTCGCGATCTGGATGAGGACTGCCTGACGAGAAACCCGGACGTGGTCTCTCTGCTGGTGGGGATCAACGATGTCAGCGCTTTCCTGTGCGCTTCCGGCGGCTATGATGCCGCTGAATACGGCACCCTGCTCTCGCAGATTCTTACACGAATTCAAAAGGACTCTGACGCTGCGCTGATGGTTCTTGAACCTTTCCTCTTCCCCTGGCCGCAGGAATATCTCACCTGGATGAAGACGCTTGCCGCTTTTCAGCGGGCGGCGCATCAGGCTGCCGGGAAAGCCGGCGCCATCTGGATTCCTCTGCAGGATTTCTGGAAACAGGCGATCGGGCGCGAAGGCGCGACGGCTCTTACGGAGGACGGTGTCCACCTGACGCCTCACGGGCATGAGCTTCTGGCCGCGGAGTGGATGCGGAATTATAACAGTACGATAAGAAAGTGACAATACAGCAATGATCCGAAAAATTTACAGATGAACCGCTTTCTTCGTCATGGGTCTGGAAGAATCTGCAGCGTACTGGCGCGGCAATATCAGAAGATTTTACCAGTGTATTTTGTTTCGCCGGGCACATACTAGCATCGTAACCCGAAGACAAAACACTGACAGTCGAGAAGACAAGAAGGAGGCGTTAGCAATGGCTAAAACATCTACCGGAATAATCGAAGGACCCGAGGCAACGGAAGCAATGGAGCGCTTCAAGATGGAAGTGGCGGACGAGATCGGCGTGCCCCTGTCCAGAGACGGCTACAACGGCAATCTGACCAGCTATGAGAACGGATCCGTCGGCGGCTATATGGTCAAGAAAATGATCGAAGCGCAGGAGAAGGAGATGTCCAACCGCCGCTAACCGGCGGAATATCATGCGGAACAGGAAAGAGGAGCATCGCTTTAAGCCATGCTCCTCTTTCCTGTTTCATTTTGATCAGACAACTTCCTCATCCGCTTGCCGGTCAGAGACAATCTCTCCTTACACCAGGAAATCCGTACAGCGGCGTTCCTGACAATGCGCGCGGACGATGGAAGCGACCGCCAGATGATCCGGATGCGTGCGGTATCCTTCCAGCGCCGCCTCATCCTCCAGCTCCACATAAAGAGCCGCATCGGCGTTGCTGCTGTCCATCGGAGGCATTCCCGTCTCCACCCGCAGTACGCCGGGCACCTTGTCTTTTAATTTGGGGAATTCTTCCGCCAGCTTCTTCAGGACCTCCTGCCTCGTCTCCTCCGGCACATCCGGACGGAAATTCCAGCTTACAATATGTCTTACCATAATTCTGTTCTCCTCGGTGCGCCCGGTCAGGCCGGGCGGATGGCGCCTGCGCAGGAGCGAAAATCTGCCTCCCGCCCGATTCAGACGCGAATCACATAGTTACTCTTCCTGGGCAGATTCTTCGGCTCCATATCCGGATACCCCAGCAGACAGTGCCCAATTCCGGCATAGTTCTCCGACAGGCCCCATTGCGCAAGGAGCTTCCGGCCCTCTTCACTCTCGAAGACCTGTCTCGCGCTCATACTACCCCAGTAACCGATCACCATGCCCCAGTCTTCATTCATCAGGTTTTCAAGAACCAGGGTTCCGTCCACCTGCCAGGTCGGCGCGGAAGTATCCGCCAGGACCACCACCACGGTGGGAGCCCCATAGAACGGATCAATGTCCGTCTTTCCCATCACCGCCGCATTCAGGGCGGAAAGCTTGCAGATTATCTCCGGATCCTGCACTACCACCATGACCGCCGACTGCCGGTTCATACCGGAGGGCGCGTTCATCCCCGCTGCCAGAACCTCCTGCAGCTCTGTCTCCAGCAGCTGATCCGGTTTGAATTTCCGGACACTGCGCCGTGTCGTCAGGTTCTTACATGTTTCGTTCATAGCCCTTTCCTCTCTTTCTGAAGACCTTATTATTAACCTTCTCCGTATCTTCCAGAATTCCGGCTTCCTCTCTGTGATATCTCAGACGTACCGTATTCCCGCGAATCTCAAACTGGTCAAAGCTGCGTATGAAATTGGAAAAGCGGCTGAAGCCGTACTGTTTCGCGTGAAAGGCCGGGAAAGCCTTCTTCACTTCATCATTGATAATGCTGAGATTGTCCACCTGACCATGGTTCCTCTCCAGGATGCGTTCAATCTCCCGCTCCACCTCGAAGCGTGGAATCTCCACACGTTTGTCCAGAACATAGTAGGTCGTCCCCTCTTTGACGATCTCAAAATCATCAAAACTCTCCAGGAAAGTGGACAATTTGGAATAGCCATAGTTCCGCACGTCAAATTCAGAGAAGCGCTTCGCCAGGAGATTCCCCAGATCTGCCATCCCGGTGGGACGTCCCTGGTTCGTATTCTCCGTCATAATATTGAAGATCGCCTTCTTAATCTCATGGATGCTGGTGATATCCGCCTTGTCCACAATCTCTGTCTCTGCCGAATTATGACTGTTATCCTCCGCCTGGGAGATCACATCCAGGATCTTGAAGGTATCGCACGCTGTCCGGAACGGCTTGGGCGTCTTGCTTTCTCCCATTCCCAGAACCATCATCCCGGCCTCACGCAGTCGCTGTGCGAGCTTGGTAAAGTCCGAATCGCTGGAAACCAGACAGAAGCCCTCCACATTGCCGGAGTACAGGATATCCATCGCATCGATGATCATGGCCGAGTCCGTAGCGTTCTTTCCCGTCGTATAGCTGTACTGCTGGATCGGGTTCACCGACCACTCCAGGATGGTATCCTTCCAGCCGCGCTTGGAGGAATCCGTCCAGTCCCCGTAGATCCTCTTATACGTAGCAACACCCAGGTTGGCGACCTCATCCAGAATATAGCTGATATACTTGGGAGACACATTATCCGCATCGATCAGAACAGCAAAACGTTTGTCCGTATTTTCCAAATTAAATCCAATCCTCTTTCCCCGCGGCCATTTTTCACACAGATGCACGGATCGACTTATCATATACCCCGCAGAGCTCTGTCCTGCGCGTTCTCACAGTCATCATGTCCATTTTACGCGAAAGGGGCAGACCCGAGGGCCTGCCGCCGCAAATCACATTCAGTATACGATAAATTCCGAAAAAACTCAACAAAATCCATGCTGAATCTTATAAAATTTATACCAGATCGTTGAGAAATTCGTCCACATTTCCCTGATACCAGAAATTCATATAATCCTTGGACTTTTCCTTGCGATACTCCTCAAAACCGATCACCGTATCGTAGTAATAGACATTCTTCTCCTCACGGCTGATCCGAAGATATCCTTTCTCCTTCAGATGAATGAGGTAGGTCGACACCGTCGTCCGTTTATAATGAATGCCTCGGTCACTCAACATCCGCATAACATCCGAGACTTTGCATTCGCTCCGCGCATCCCAGATGCATTTCATCACAATCAGCTCACATTCTGTTAATTTTGGAAAATTCATAACAACCTCCTTACCGGCCTGCGCCATGTATTCCGACTCATTGTCTTTCAGTTACAAGCGGGCATCCGGTCTTCACTTGAAGAGTATCTATGTCCTTCGGCTCGCGTATGTCAGTAAATGTAGCATATAAATACGTCTATTTTGTGTTTAAGTTATTAAGTAATTTCAAAATCCTGAAAATCTTTTCAGGACTTCTTTGACTGGTTTTTATATAAAAAGATAAATAGCAAAAAATCCAACGAATTCGTTGGATCCTTGCCTTCCTTCATGTATCTGTGCTCATGGAGCTGAGGGGAATCGAACCCCTGTCCGAAAACCCATCCATTCAGGTATCTCCCATCACAGCCGCTGTATGATCATTCCCTCCTCCTGTCCTCCAGTGGCCGACGACAGGGCTTGGTAGCTTCATAAATTCTTTTTACCCCTCAAAGTTTTGGAGAAAAAGTGCCTCACAGTTCATGATACCGGTGAACCGCGCTGTGAGCAACGCAGAGCCGGCAGCAGCACTTAGGCTGCGAACGCGTATTCGTTATTGTCAGCGTTTATATTTAAGTTCCGTTTTTTATCGTGGTCACGGTCCACGGATGGCTGCCCGAACTTCAGAATCCCCGTCGAAACCAGTACAACCCCTGGTCAGACGGCCAAAGCCGTTCGTAAAATCATTTTACACAATCTGTCATTTTTGTCAAGCGGAAAATATTCTCATTCCAACAGCGGAAAATATTCTCATTCCAACAGCCGCCGGATCGTAATGGGTTTCTTATAATTCCACGAAGAGACTCGAATCCCGCTCTTTGCGCTGGCAGCATGAACGATCTTTCCATCACCGATATAGATCGCTACATGATTTACAGTATTTCCGCTGCCATAAAAGATCAGGTCTCCCGGCTCAAGATCCGCAGAGCTGACCTTTCGGCCCATCCTGGACTGCGCGCTGCTGCTGTGCGGCAGAGAAATGCCGAACTTCTCATATATCTTCATCGTGAATCCAGAACAGTCCACACCTTCCGTCAGGCTCGTCCCACCCCAGACATAGGGATTTCCTACATACTGAAGTGCCGTCGCAACCAGCTCTTCGCGTGTCCGCACCACCGGCTTCTCCAGGGTGAGGGTAAGATCATCCAGACGGACATATCCGGTAAAATCATTCTCCACCTCGATCGCTGCATACTCTCCTACTACAGCAGTCACCAGACAGCTGTCCGCCTCCTGAAGCTGGTACACGATCACGCCGCTGTCGTCAGCCTCCAGATACACAGCCGCCGGTTCTTCATCCTGCGCGGCGGCATAGAGCAGTTCTTCTGTCAGCAGATATTCCTCCGCCTCACTCCCTGTGAGAACGCTCTCCGCAGGCACACAGGCTTCCTCCCCTTCCCGCTCCACGTGATACCAAAGTTCGGAGCCTTCAGAATTGGTGACTTTCACCTCTCTCTGCAGATTCCAGATCTCTCCAAAGGAAATCTTCCCGATCACCTTACCGGTCGCGTCAGCTTCGCTGTACAGGGAAACGGACTCCGTCTCTTCATCCACGACGACAATCGTCTCAAAATATGTACTGTCCGAAGCAGCGATGACCTTCCTGCCCGGAACCATCATCAGGCACAGGCCGCAGGCGGCCGCTGCCAGTATATAAATATGTTTTTTCAAAATAAACCTCTTGCAATCATATCAGCCGTACACTGTTCCACTCAAATCAAAACATCAGTTAAATAATACCAAAAAATTATGAGCATTTTATGAACCCGGTGAGTTTTTTTCGCATTTATTAAAGAAATTACAGATTTGTTTCCTGTAACATTTGTCGCCGCATCGCCCCTGCGAATGCCGCCGCACGCTCACGGATCCCGTCCACGTGAACAATACTCCCCGGCGCGTTGGTCGTTTCCATCATCACGAAATTCGGCGGCAGGATGAAGGTCTTGTTCATGTTCAGGCCGCTGATGAGCTGATTTGCCAGGATATCTCCGCCGCTGTAGCCGGAGACAACGATCGCATACAGGTATTTTTCAAAAAACTGCCTTTTTCGATAAAGAGATGTCAGCCGGTTGATAAAGGCGCACAGATTGGCACTGAGTGCATCATTATAATTGGGGCAGAGCATCATCAGAGCGTCGCATTCCTCTACCGCCGGATAGACCTGCTCTACCATGACGCCGCCGTAGTAGCATTTTCCCCGCTCGCTGAAGTGAAGGCACATGGTATAGGGACAGCCGACGCAGTCATAGATTTCTCCGTTGCGCAGAGAAATCTCGCGAAATTCCATGGTATCTCCCAGCTCCTCCTTCACCATCTGCCACAGACGCAGCGTGTTGGAGGTCTCCCGGATGCTGGCATGAAGAACAAGCACCCGCGGTTTCTCATGCCGGGGCGGTTCAAAGGTCAGAAGCCGGTCTGCCAGCTCACGAAAATTGGCCTGATAGGCTCCCCACAGATCGGTACCCAGGTTCTGTGCCGTCACCTGAAAGTTGTGGAGAGAACCGGTCCCCTCCACCAGCGGACGGCCGGGAAAGAGACACCCGGCCAGATTGGCTGTCAGCACCAGTTCACGGCCGACGGATTTTGTATAGAGCTCAGAATGACCG
>JAJQDL010000176.1:25625-26082 GCA_021202235.1 Lachnospiraceae bacterium | reverse complement strand
CGACAGCCAGCTCCTGCGTGTATGGTTCTCAGCACAAGTTGCCCGACTACTGATTATGGATACAGCTCAGCATGACCGTCAACCGCCACCACTCCCACCCAATTCCGGTCGAAGGATGCATCCTGACGGATCCGCGCTAGCATCCGGCACCATTCGAGATTCAATCCTGTCTCCTCAAGGTCCAGCGCAAAGAAGATACGCCCGCCCTGAACCGGACGTAACTGTTCGGCACGCTGCCACACCTCCATCGATACCTCCGGCCGCGCCAGGAACTCTCCCAGCAGAACGTCCATTCTCTCATGCGGCGAATCGCAGAACGGCCGAATCACTATTACCTTTGTTTTTTTCAAAAAATCACCTTCAGATTCTCACAGGCCCGGCAGCAGCGGGCGAAAAGCTCTTCCGGCAGTTCAGGATTCTCCACCTCGATGCCCGAAGGGGTGCAGCGGTTCCGGGC
>JAJQDL010000176.1:13581-25615 GCA_021202235.1 Lachnospiraceae bacterium | reverse complement strand
CCGTCACACCAGGTCGAACTCTCATGCCACTCCCCCCGCAAGGCGGCCAGTACACTGTAGGCGCCGGAGGAGAGAGCCGGCGCGATATACGGTTTGAAACCCATCTCACGCATGACCAGATTGGCCCGTACTGTTCGTTCTGTCAGTTCCCGGGACAGGGCATCGTCATAGTGCGTCAGGCTGTTGGCCACGACCAGATCCGTTCCATGCGGGCCATAGACACGTCCCTCTGTCAGAAAAGAGGCAAACTGTTCCTCCCGGGCGGCGTAATAGGCAGCCCGGGCACGCATGACACCCAGTCCGAATCCCTTCACCCGGGGAGCGGGAAGCCCTGCTTCCATCGCCACACGACACAGGGGATCCACCGGATCTGAGACCACAGCAAAGAGTCCTTTAAAGCCCACCTTCACCGCGCGGCCGGCGATCTCTCGCACCAGGCCGGAGTTGGCGCCGAACTGTGCCATCCGAACATCTCCGCCCTCTCCCACCGGCGGCACACGCAGGGAAGCGCAGAAGAGAAACACATCACAGTCGAAGAGTTCCTGCTCCGACAGGATCCGCACCGGGGGCAGAGACTGTGTCTCTCCCGGCGGAAGGATCTGATTCATTTCGAATTCAAACCGCTCCGGCACGTGCTCCCGCACATCATAGATGCCGATCTCCGAGAGACAGTCTGCTCCCAGAAGCTTCAGTCCCGTCAGCAGCATGCTCCCCACATCTCCGAGAGCAAAGAGATGCACTCGCTTTTTCTCCCCGGCAAACCAGCTCATATGAGAGGGGTCACCCACAAGAAATGTTTCTTCCTCGCTTTGTATTCCCGCAAGTTTCGATAATCGCATTTTATCTTCCTTTCATTATACGCTCTCATTCCTTCTGCAAATTGGCCGGCATTTCCTGAAAATCATGGAAATATCCGGTAATGTTCTGCAGACGGACCAGTCTCTGGATGTCATTTTCAATGTACACCGTGGCCGGAAGATTCTCATTGTAGGACATGAACAGTCCCTTGTCCGGACAGGTCGGAGAGAGAATCACCTCACTGAGACGGTCGAGCGTCAGATTGCGTTCGAATTCACGCTGGTATTCCCGTTCCAGCACCTTCATGATATCGCGGGCATTTTCCAGGCACACCATGGAAAGATTGTATACCGGACCGATGTCCTCGCTTCGCAGGAAAGCCGGCGCCGCGTAGGGCAGGATCAGATTCACAGAGGTCAGCAACCCGGCCGCGTTCCGACCGGCTGACCGGACGCTGTCCCCGCCGATAAAAGGATAGAGGGTAGACTCCGTGAACCAGGACGTAATATTCGGGATAAAATAGACACCTTCGGTCTTCAGACCGTACTGTCCGACAATATCCTGCCCGTTCGCTGTCAGTACGCCCAGGATCACCCGATCTACTGGAATCTCCGCCTCACGCAGCATTGGAAGCAGAACCTTGAGACGGTATCCCTTGTGCAGAAGATCGTCGACCAGGATCACATCCCGGTCAAAGGAACGAATCGTGCGCAGCTGAGTTTTCAGCGGCGAATAATTGGGGAATTCCTGAATCGTATATCCCTTCATATCCGCATTAAATACCTTCTCGGTATGAAGCGCCTTGGTCACCGTGTTGGGCGTGACAAATCCGCGCAGCACCTTGCCGAAGGGGACGCACATTTTCTCTCCCAGCTTGCGGGGCGTACAGGGCTCATTGGGCACCTGATTTGCTTCTGTGATCATCCGCACCAGACGGTGGTGCATGATGGAGGAATCGATAGAGATCACGAGATTTCCCGGAGCAAATTCCGTCAAAGCCAGCTGCAGCTTCCGGTGAGCCTCCTCCACCACCTGATGCACATGAGGATTGTCGTTCAGAGGCTCCTTGATCACCGTCTCAATATTCTTCATCAGCACATAGGGCTGATGCATATCCACTGCCATGACCGTTTCCGCCGCATCCTCCGGAGAAAAACGCACAAAGCCCTGACGCTGAAGAGTGTTTTCCGCCTTAAAGCGCCTGCGCTCTTCCATTTCCGGTCTGCTATGGTACAGGCAATACGTATATCCTTTGGCCAGATAGTGGGCAAGAAGCTCCGTAATGAGCAACTGGAAGAAATCATGGTATTCGCTGTCATCCGGCGCATACACTGCCTGAATCAGCAGAATATTCCCCCAGGCCAGGTCGCGGATCTGACGCACCAGTTCCAGATCTCCGAACTCCCGGTAAAGATCTGAATTCTCGATCTTTCTGGCGGCGGCCATGGCGATGGGAATCCCGCCGCGATCCTTATCGTATAGGATAGCCAGAGAGGATCCCTCCGCCTTCAGGCGGTTAATAATGCCCCGGATATCTTTTTTTCGGTGAAGAACAGTTGCAGCCATCCGCTCCCACAGCTCGTCGGACACCTCGTCCACGACATCACAGTCCACTGAGCGAGTATGCAGGATGGGCTTGTACTGAGGTTCCCTCAGATACAGGTTGTTCTCATAAATATAACGCTGCACCATGGGATCGATCAGGTTGGCGATATCCCGGTTGCGGTCAATATTTTCTCGGATCCGTGTGGAGCTGATGTCCTCGAGCTGCATGGGCAGGGAGAGTTCAACGACCTCCCCGAGAATCCGTCCGTGGCCCTTCCCGGCCGCATGAACCGCCACCTCATAATCTTCTCCGCGCCGCTGAAAGATAATGTGGTTAAAATGGTGGATGGAATTCTCCGCCGGCGGTTTCTTGTAGGCCGATGCATTGGCGGTCACATCGCTTCCCTCGACGATGTAGATCTCCTGTGTAGGGAACAGCTTCCGCAGTCCATCCAGATCCTCGTTATTGGCAATGTTCACCGGTATCTCATCCGGAAACATGAACACACCGCAGTCTGCTGCCGTCGACATGGAGGCGATCTTACGCCGGATCAGCCGCGGCTGTGTCTTCTTGGACCAGGAGAACTCGTCAATCGCCAGATAGACTTCGAACCCCAGCTTGCGGATCTCCTCCACGATTCCCTTGTGGCTCAGTGTGAAGGGATCAAAGGTTCCCGGGAAGAAGGCGACCTTCCCGCGATCACTGAAGCCGAAGGACTCATGTTCCAGAAGATATTCGGAAATAAAGCGGTAAATATGGTTCAGCGCCGCTGCGTTGATCAGGAAATTCAGCTGATGCTCTGACCGGTTTTTCATAATATGAATCCCCTTCTTGGCCAGACTGCGGAAGATCTCACTCTTGGTGTCAAAGGGCATGGCTTCCGAACCAAACACATACTCGCCCAGGACGTAACAGGCTTCCTGCGCGACCATCTCGTGATCGTGGGACAGCCCGCAAAGGATCAGACCCCAGAGCCTGCGCAGCCGAAGGCGGTGCTCCTCCGGAGTATCCATCTCATAATCGGCATACTGCTGCAGAAGAACGCCGATGGTATCCAGCGTTACGCAGGCGATCGGATCAGCTGCCGATACCAGCATGCCTTCCAGGATCAGAATGATCTCATCCATTTCCTGCGGCTGCAGATAAACGATCAGCTGTCCCAGATATTGAGGGATATCCTTGGCAAATTCGCTCTCGTCCAGCTCCAGCCCCTTGATCAGTTCCATGACAACTTCATTACACTGTTCATGAGAGATCCGCCCGGCGATCTCTACCACTGTCTGTCCCGCCAGATGCCGCACATCGCTGCACTCGGTTCCTGTCAGCAGATTGGCCAGATGCGTGACCGTATGAACCGGTTGACGATTGGCGCCTCGGTCCATCTGATATTTCAGATAATGTATGTTAATCAGCTTGCAGATCCAGGGAGTTGCTGTCTTCAGGTTCTCCAGGAACGCCTTGTTGATCCGGTCTTCGTCGTCCTTTCCGGTCCGATACTGAGCCAGAGACTCGTCCGGCAGCTGCAGAAGCACACCGATGCTCCGCTTCAGATAAACGACACTGATCGCGGAATACACGGGCACCTGCTCCAGGATCTGCCGCCCATAGGAATGGATCATCGCGGATTCCGCATCAAAGCGCAGCATTTTGTAGAGGAAATTCAGGATCGAGACCTGCAGCTCCAGGTCATCCACACGCGTGAAATGCAGTGCGAACTGCAGAAATGTCTCCAGCATCTCCTGGGAGCACTTATCAAGAGGAATTTTCTGCAGTGCATTGAGCATGGCAAAGGCCGTGAAAGTATCCCAGTTCCAGGTCGTATAATACTTCTGGATCACACACAGATAGTCCTCCCGGCGGCTCGGCCGACAGTTTGTCAGCACCGAATCCACCAGTGTTTCCATCTTATAGCCCAGCCACTTCCGATGCTGTTCGGTCAGCTTGTGATCGGGCATCAGAGCCATGCCAAGATATTTCTCGAAAAGCTCTACCGAAGAGGAAGTCTGCAGGAAGGGGATCATCCCCTCCGGAATTTCCTTTCGGTATTCCACGTCGTAGTTGACGATCATCTGCCCCATAAGGTTGGCGGCGCCGGAACGGATATCCCCTTCCCGGTGCATCATCAGCTCATAGAGGAAGTCAATCGTCATCAGCTTCTGTCTCTGGTTCATATAAGTGCAGTATTCACGGAAGATATTCAGATAGGTCCGGGTATTCTTCCAGTCCTTCTCGCTGCGGGCGGTCTCGAGAATCGTCGTGAAGGAGGACTCATGACTGAGGATATGCATCAGCAGAATATTATGGCTGATGGCCATATTCTTATATTCATCCACGATCTCCGTCCCGCACAGCAGCGCCGTATCCTTCTCCTGCGTCTTATCCGGGATCAGACTCTCAAAATTCGTATGAATGCCCTTTTTCACCATGTAATTTTCGAAATCCACCAGCTTGCTGTATACAATCTCATAACCCAGACGTTTGCCGGCGTCAGCAGTGTCCAGCATCTGCAGAGTGCCGTCGAAGGATTCCTTCAGAGTATAAAAATGAATGATCTCCGCTCCGTTTTCCCGGGTGCTCTTGACCCGGAAATCGGCGTAGATCAGCAGCAAGGACTCCAGAGACAGGTTCTCCAGCTCCAGATCCCAGGTCGAGTGGTTTGCGGCGATGTAGCCGATATAGGGCATCTCATAGCGCCGGAAGCACTGATCCGTATAATAATAATGCAGATAGGGGACCCGGCGGGATTCCGAATCCTTACAGCCGAATTTGCCGATGTCGTGGCCGATCGCAGCCCCCGACATCAGCGCCAGATCCACCGGGACACCACAGGCCTTCAGCTGCCGGGCCATATGGGTGGACACGAAATGGACGCCGGCAATGTGGCCGTTGGTAGTAAAGGGCGTGATTTCCGCTCGTAGCCGCGTGATTTCCAGGATTGTGGTCTGGTGGCAGAAGGATACACACCGCTCGAACTCCTCACGGGCTCTGCAGTCCTCTACCTCCTCCGCGGTGGGAAGGGAGAAATGAAGATCAGGCCGGAATCCATGAAAATCCCGCTCCGTCTCAATACAGACATGCAACAGTTCCATAAAAAAGATCTTGCCCATCTCATAGCAGGGTTCCATGACCCTGGGAAAATTCTCAGGGTACAGGTTATATTTCCCGTCAGCATAGAGAAAGGGAAGCCATCCCTGCTCCGGCTCCGGAGAAAACTGATCGAGGAGCTCCCGGGACGCTTCCAGGATCTCCTCACAGGACCAGATCTCCTTCGGGCACAGTTCCTTCAGCGCACGCCGAAACGACGGTTTTCGCAGTCTCCTGCTCATTTCTCTCTTGGTAAGCCCCAGCTTCCTCAGCAGATCCCGCTCCGTCAACGAATCCTCCAGCCGCTGCATCAGACTCTGGCTTATATCCACACTCATAGTATGCCTCCTGCATTGTTGGTTCTTTCGATATGTCATCATACCCTACCCGAATTTATTTTTCAATCATTCTTCCGCAAAAGCTAAGGAAACAAGGTCAAGTCCCCTTCATAGGATACATTATAAATCCCTGGAGGATAGACCATCATGAGCGATCTGGCAGCGACCAACTGCAATGGCGGTTGCGGATGCGACAGCGGCAACAGCTGCAGCAGCCTGATTTTCATTCTGCTGATTCTCTTCTGTTGCGGTGGATGCGGCAACGGATGCGGTGAAAACGGCATGAACTGTGATGCATGGATCATTATCCTGCTTCTCCTGTTCTGCTGCAACGGGAACGGAAACGGCTGCTGCGGTTTCTAATCCAATCGGGCAGGAGGCGTTTTTCGTCTCCTGTCCGTTGCACGGGCCGCATCCGGTGTCAGCCGGAAAAATCCTTACGCAGCCCTGCGCATTAAAGATGGCCGCCTTCTCCTGAATTCGAGAAGACGGTCATCACTTTTATTTCTAAGACAAACAGGCTGCAACAATCATTCCCTCTCCGATCATAAACAATTTATTTTCTCACCTCCCCACGCTTCGGCTGTTTCCCGTGTTCGTCCTGACGTGATTTCAGCTTTTCCTTTCTGCGCACACACTCTTCATCAATCTCATAGACTGAATTTCCTTCGCGCACCAGTTTTTCGTGCATCAATCCATCTCTCCTGTTTGCTTTCTATATTACAATGTATGCCTCATCTTTTCCTCCGTTTCCGCATAGGATAGCAGAGAAAACTTTTCCAGGAGAGTTTCGCAATGAGCAATTCACAAAGCGCTGACTCCTCTCCTTTTTCCGGTATGTCCCCGGAGAAGGTTATGTTTCTGACGCAGATGATGGGACAGATGCAGGGAAAAAGCGCCGCCGATCTCATGTCCGTGCTCAGCGGGGCGGGCGCCGCAGCTCATGGACAGAACCTGCAGTTTTCAGATTCCGAGGCCGATCAGGTTCTCTCCGCCCTCCTTCCCAACATGTCTCAGGAAGAAAAAAAGAAGGTGGAGATGATGCGCAGCCTCTCACGCATCCTGTCCCTGCGGGGCAAAAAATAAAAACACGAAAAAGGGAGTCTGTCTATCTAAAGACAGGCTCCCTACCCTTTTCTTTTTTCTCAAAAGAGAATATCGTTCTTTCGGGACAACAGCTTTGCACCGCTGACGATGATGAAGCTCCCGCAGAGAGCGCCGACCACGATGATCAGCGTCCCCAGGACAATATTCATAATGCCAGAGTGTTTCATCGTTTGATATACTTTTTCCATCGAGTTACCTCCCTATCGTCAGGTGTCGAACGGTCATGCATTCTCCGTCTCTGCAGGATCGGTATGCTGCCTTACAGAAGATCAGTTTTTCTGTACAAAATTGATCAGACGTCCGGGTACGTAGATTTCCTTGACAATCGTTCCGGTCAGGCGGTCCGCCACAGCCTCGCGGCCGGCGGCCAGTGCCTCTTCTTTGGAGAGATCGACAGGGAGAGTGATCTTCCCGCGGATTTTGCCGTTGACCTGCACGGCGATCTCTGCCATCTTCTCCACGGTCTTAGCCTCGTCGTACTCCGGCCAGCTGGTCTGATACAGGTATCCGCCGTACCCCTCGATCTCCCAGAGTTCCTCGGTGATGTGAGGGGCGACCGGATTCAGGAGAACCAGCAGGATGCGGTAATCCTCCTTCGTGATCTTTCCGGCCTTGTAGAACTCATTGACCAGATTCATCATAGCGGCGATGCCGGTGTTGTACTTCATCTCCTCGTAATCGCTGCTCACCTTCTTGATGGTCTGGTGGATCAGGGTCTCAAGCTTCGGGCTGATCTCCTTACCATCTTCTACGATATCCTGCAGCTTCCACACACGCTCCAGGAAGCGGCGGCAGCCCTTGACACCGTCGTTGGACCAGGACGCAGCCAGATCAAACGCACCAATGAACATCTCATAGGTCCGCAGCGTATCGGCGCCGAACTCATTGACGATGTCGTCCGGGTTGATAACATTGCCGCGGGACTTGCTCATCTTCTCGCCGTTTTCGCCGAGAATCATCCCATGAGAAGTTCTCTTCTGATAAGGCTCCGGCGTCGGCACTACGCCCTGATCATAGAGGAACTTATGCCAGAACCGGGAATACAGCAGGTGGAGCGTCGTGTGCTCCATGCCGCCGTTGTACCAGTCCACGGGCAGCCAGTATTTCAGTGCCTCCGGATCCGCCAGGCATTTATCATTATGAGGATCGATGTAGCGCAGGTAGTACCAGGAAGATCCGGCCCACTGAGGCATGGTATCGGTCTCACGCTTCGCCGGGCCGCCGCAGCAGGGGCAGGTGGTGTTCACCCAGTCAGTCATGGCCGCCAGCGGCGACTCGCCGTTGTCCGTAGGCATATAGCTTTCCACATCGGGCAGCTCCAGAGGAAGCTCCGCCTCGGGAATCGGCACATAACCGCACTTCTCGCATTTCACGATCGGGATGGGCTCGCCCCAGTATCTCTGGCGGGAGAACACCCAGTCACGAAGCTTGAAGTTGGTCTTGGGAGTTCCCAGTCCTCTTTCCTCCAGCCAGTCGATGATGGTCTTCTTCGCCTCTTCCACGGAGAGACCGGTGAGAAAACCGGAGTTTACCAGCGTACCGGTCGCCACATCGGTGAAAGCTGCCTCCTGGACATTTCCGCCGGCTATGACCTCAATGATCGGCAAATCAAATTTCTTGGCGAATTCCCAGTCTCTGTCATCATGTCCGGGTACAGCCATGATGGCGCCGGTCCCGTAAGACATGAGGACGTAATCGGAGATCCAAATCGGAATCTCAACTCCGTTGACCGGATTGATCGCTGTCAGACCGTCGATGCACACACCGGTCTTGTCCTTGGCCAGCTCAGTCCGCTCGAAGTCGGATTTCCGCGCAGCCATCTCGCGATAGGCGACCACGTCGTCCCAGTTGCGGATCTCATCCTTAAACTGATCGATGTAGGGATGCTCGGGGGAGAGAACCATGTAGGTGACACCGAACAGGGTATCAGGACGGGTCGTATAAATACGCAGCTTTTCTTCTTTTCCTGTCAGCTGGAAATCCACTTCCGCACCGTGGGAGCGACCGATCCAGTTCCTCTGTGAGACTTTGACCGGCTCGATGTAGTCCACCTTATCCAGATC
This sequence comes from Lachnospiraceae bacterium, assembly GCA_021202235.1. Taxonomy (GTDB): domain Bacteria; phylum Bacillota; class Clostridia; order Lachnospirales; family Lachnospiraceae; genus UBA3305. The sequence continues at coordinate 16,679 of JAJQDL010000176.1, read as the reverse complement.
ATCGATCAGCTTGTCGGCGTAAGCGGTGATCTTAAGCATCCACTGGCTCTGCGCATTGAGGATGACCGGAGAACCGCAGCGCTCGCAAACGCCGTTCACAACCTCCTCGTTGGCCAGACCGACCTTGCAGGAGGTACACCAGTTGATCGGCATCTCTGTCTTGTAGGCCAGCCCCGCCTTGAAAAGCTTCAGGAAGATCCACTGGGTCCAGTGATAGTAATTCGGATCTGTCGTATTGACCTCGCGGTCCCAGTCGAAAGAGTAACCCAGAGACTTCAGCTGATCCTTGAAACGGGCTACATTCTTCTTCGTGACGATCTTGGGATGGATCTTATTCTTGATCGCATAGTTCTCTGTGGGCAGGCCGAAGGCATCCCATCCCATAGGGAAGAGTACGTTGTAGCCCTGCATCCGGCGTTTTCTGGACACGATATCCAGAGCCGTATAGGGTCTCGGATGACCCACATGCAGTCCCTGTCCCGAGGGGTAGGGGAATTCTACCAGGTTGTACATCTTGGGCTTGGAGTAATCATTGTTAGCCGCAAAGGCCTTCTCCCTGTCCCAAATCTTCTGCCACTTCTTCTCAATCGATTTCGGATTGTACGCTTCGCTCATCTCAGCTCTCCTTGTTTACAGCGGTTTCCCGCAAAATAAGACACCCCGTTCTTCTCATGTATAGAGACGAACGGGGTCATTCGCGGTACCACTCTATTTCACGGCCGGGCCGTGCTCTCAACGTTCGATAACGGGAACAGCCGCTCCCCCATACTTCTTATCAGGTTCCGGGAAAGTGCTCCGAGGCCAGTTCAGCCGCTTCCCCGTCCGCCTTACACCTCCCGGCGGCTCTCTGTGCGGGGCATCACAGCCTACTACTCCTCATCGGCGCATAAATCTTTCCATATTGTAAACAGGGGAAAGGATTTTGTCAAGCCCCGAACGCAGCGGCCGAAGCCGCTGCGCTCTCTTCTTCTCCCTCATCGGTAGAAAGTTATTATCTGTTATACATTTACTCGTCTTTGGCGGCCGCCCGCGCCTCAATCTCCTTTTGCTGGACATCCGAAGGGGCCTGCTCGTAACGGCTGAACTCGTAGGCGAAGCTGCCGATGCCGCCGGTCATGGAGCGCAGGTCGGTATTGTAGCCGTCGAGCTCCGACATGGGGGCATCCGCCTCGATGATCTGGTTGCCGCTGTGGTCGGGGTTCATGCCCAGGACGCGGCCGCGGCGCTTGTTCAGATCGCCCATGATGTCGCCGGTAAAGCGGTCAGGCACCTTGACGGTCAGCGTGGCGATCGGTTCCAGGAGAACCGGCTTGCTGGCCGGGTCAGCGAAGGCATTCTTCACGGCCAGGATCGTCGCCAGCTTGAAGGCCATCTCCGAGGAATCTACAGGGTGATAGGAACCAAATACCAGCGTCGCCTTCAGGCCCACAATGGGATATCCGGCCAGCGGTCCCTTAGTGACCATTTCCTGGATGCCCTTCTCGACTGCGGGGAAGTAGTTCTTGGGAACCACGCCGCCGACGATCTTCTCCTCGAAGACATAGGGCTTCTCCAGATCGCCGCTGGGTTCGAATTCGATCGTAACGTCGCCGTACTGGCCGTGGCCGCCGGACTGTTTCTTGTGCTTGCCCTGCACCTTCACCTTGCCGCGAATGGTCTCACGGAAAGCTACCTTGGGCTTATAGAGCTCCATCTCAACCTTATACCGGGACAGAACCTTGCTGACCACGATCTCCAGATGCTGATCACCGATGCCGTAGAGCAGCAGCTGACGGTTTTCCTTATCATTAACCATACGCAGAGTCAGATCCTCATCGAGCAGCTTCACCAGAGCCGCATTGACCTTATCCTCCTCGCCCTTGGTCTTCGCACGGTAGGCCTTGCAGGTATAAGGAACCGACAGATCGGGAATCGGATAGAGAACCGGTGTGCTCTTGACGCTCAGGCTGTCGCCGGTCTGGGTCGCCGTCAGCTTCTGCACCGCGCCGATATCGCCGGCGTGCAGCTCCTTCACTTCGATGGCTTCCTTGCCGCGCAGCACGTACAGCTTGCCGAGCTTTTCTTCCACTTCTTTATTGACATTGAGCAGCGTCGTGTCTGACTTCAGGATGCCGGAGCAGACCTTGAACAGAGAGTATTTGCCGATGAAGGGATCCACAAGAGTCTTGAAGACCTTCAGCGTGACCTCGGGCTTATGGCAGTCAAAATCCGCTGTGAAGGGCTCCATCGTCTTCTGGTCGATACCGCTGATGAAGCGCTCGGCCGGCGACGGGAAGTAGGTCTCGATGATCTCCAGAAGCATCCGGGCGCCATTGCCGTTGATGCCGGTACCAATGAGCACGGGAACCAGATCACAGGTACGGACATTGGAACGCAGGGCGTTGCGGATTTCATCGTAAGTAAACTCTTCACCGGAGAAATAACGGTCCATGTACTCCTCGCTGGTCTCCGCCACGGCTTCCATCAGCTTCTCACGGACCTGATTCAGGTTCTCCACGGAATAATCCGGGATCGGGCACTCCACATGCTCGCTCTTCTCTGTAAAGCGGCGGCCCTTCATCTTCACCACATTCACATAGCCCACGAACTTCTCATTCTCACGGATGGGCAGGTGATAGGGGGCGATGCGGGAACCGTACATAACCTGCAGGGTATTCACCACATTCTTATAGCTGGCGTTATCGTCGTCCATGCCGGTGACAAAGATCAACCGGGGCAGATTGAACTTGTTGCAGAGCTCCCAGGCCTTCTGCACGCCGACTTCGACGCCGGATTTTGCGTTGATCACGATGACCGCGGCTCCGGCCGCGCTGAGGGCTTCCTCCACCTCACCGGTGAAGTCGAAGTAACCGGGGGTATCAAAGAAATTGATCTTGCAGCCATTATGCTCGATCGGGACAACCGAAGTGCCGATCGAGAAACCGCGTTTGATCTCTTCTTTATCGAAATCGCTGATCGTGTTGCCGTCGGCTACCTTCCCCATGCGGTTGGTGATGCCGGTAATATATGCCATCGCCTCCACGAGCGTCGTCTTACCGCACCCGCCGTGGCCCAGAATTGCGACGTTGAGCATCTGTTTGGTATCATACAGGTTCTGG
>JAJQDL010000176.1:10426-13571 GCA_021202235.1 Lachnospiraceae bacterium | reverse complement strand
ATTTTATCTCCATCATGATGAATTTCTTCATGCTGATAAACATGTTACCATCTTACTTGAAATTGTGCGAAATTACTAGTGAAAATACGCCGGATTCGCGAAAATTCTTGATAAAACGAAACTTTCTGCCGATCTGGCGTACGATCTACGCCGGATTATTATTGAATTCACCCGCGGAATCACCCGGAAATCAGTTGCAAATCCGTTCTTCCGGCTGTATACTCTATGTTGACTCACACAGTCCGGGCTGTTCAGCGGCCCGGCTGTTCAGCATGAAAAAACGGGGAAGACCCGGAGGAGAAAATATTTCATGAAATACGAGATCAGCAGACACGGCCTGCGCGGCGAGATCACAGTGCCCGGAGATAAATCCATCTCCCACCGCAGCGTCATGTTCGGCGCCCTGGCAAACGGCGTCACAGAGATAGAGAATTTCCTGCGGGGGGCGGACTGCCTGTCTACGATCTCCTGCTTTACAAAGATGGGAATCCACACGGAGGTAACTCCGTCAACCATTTATGTCCACGGGAACGGACTCCGGGGGCTGACGGCTCCCACGCACATTCTGGACTGTGGAAACAGCGGGACGACCACCCGTCTGATCTCCGGCATCCTGGCCGCGCAGAATTTTTCCTGCAGCCTGGTCGGTGATGCTTCCCTGAAAAAGCGTCCCATGAATCGGATCATACGCCCTCTGAGCATGATGGGCGCGGATATACAGTCGACGCTGGGGAACAATTGCCTGCCGCTGCGCATCAACGGCAGACAACTGCACGGCATTCACTACCAGTCGCCGGTGGCTTCCGCTCAGGTGAAGTCTGCCGTTCTTCTGGCCGGGCTCACAGCAGACAGTCCTACTTCAGTGACAGAGCCCTATCTGTCCCGGAACCACACAGAACTGATGCTGGGTACCTTCGGCGCAAAAGTGACAGCCGAGGGAACTACCGCACCTATTTAACCTGCCGCACCGCTCTACGCGCAGAAGATCGTCGTCCCCGGCGACCTATCCTCCGCCGCCTTCTTTCTGGTGGGAGCGCTCATCGTTCCCGGCTCTGAGATCGTACTGCGCAATGTGGGCATCAATCCCACCCGGGCCGGCATCCTGACGGTTTGTAAGGAGATGGGCGGTGACATCACTTATGAGAATGTCACACAGGACGGCGAACCCTCCGCGGATCTCGTGGTACGCTCCTCTAATCTGCACGGCATCACGATTCAGGGTGAGATCATCCCGAAGCTCATTGATGAGCTTCCGGTCATTGCCGTCATGGCCTGCTATGCCAAAGGCACGACCGTCATCCGCGATGCCGCCGAGCTGAAGGTGAAGGAATCCAACCGCATCCGCATCATGGTGGACAATCTGAAGCTGATGGGCGCTGACGTCGAGGAGACAGACGACGGCATGATCATCCGCGGAGGACGGCCTCTTCACGGCGCCGTCATCAACAGCGCCAATGATCACCGTATCGCCATGAGCTTCTCCGTGGCCTCCCTGAACTGCGAAGGCGAGACGACCATCACGCGCAAGGACTGCGTCAGCATCTCCTATCCCCGCTTTTATATCGATATGAAGTCCCTGGTGAATGCCGGACAGGATTATGGAAAGGAATTCTAATCGAGCAGGAGGCGACTTTATCAGGAATTGGAAGGACTGTATGAGATTAGATCGATTTCTTTCAGAGATGGGCGTGGGCACACGCCGGGAGATCCGGGACTGGTGCCGCCGGGGCATTGTCACAGTCAACGGAGCTACGGTGCGCCAGACAGAGACAGCCGTCTCCCCGGAGACGGACACTGTGTGTGTGGACGGTACGCAGATCTGCTATGTCGCGCAGGAATACTATATGCTCAACAAACCGGCCGGCGTGGTGACTGCCGTGACTGATGCACGGGAGAAGACCGTGCTGGACCTGCTGCCGACACCGCGGCGCAAGGATCTCTTCCCCGTGGGACGCCTCGACAAGGACACCGAAGGACTGCTTCTCATCACCAACGACGGACCGCTCTGCCAGAGCCTGCTCTCACCGCGGCGCCACGTAGAGAAGACCTATTTTGCCCGCGTTCGCGGTCGTGTAACACCGGAGCATATAGAGCAGTTCCACCTCGGTTTTAGTATTGGCGATGGAAAACTGACACAGCCTGCCGGACTTGTGATCCTGAGCGCCGGAGAAGAATCCGAGGTACTGGTCACGATCACGGAAGGGCGCTATCATCAGGTCAAGCGCATGTTTGCCGCCTTCGGTTACCGCGTCCTGTATCTGAAGAGATTATCCATGGGGCCGCTGCAGTTGGACCCGAATCTGGCGGTCGGCTCCTTCCGACACTGTACAGCAGAGGAGGTTTTTGCGTTAAAGCAGGTACTCAGGCAAGCAGGAACATCCTAAATCAGACAGAGTTTAATCACATACCATAGACATTTTCGAAGAAAAAGGCTGCTGGAGAAATAAACTCTCCTACAGCCTTTTTCCTGAATATTTTCCTCTCATTTCCCTGCTGCACTTCTCTCCCGGAACCTACGCAGCAGCTCGATCAGCTGCTCTTCTTCTGTCCACCCGTCTACACCGTAAATCTCCTCTACAAGGAGATCATTTTCCCTGTGCGCCTGTGCCAGTTCTTCCGGCATCAGACCGGGATCATACAGTGAAGCCAGTGAAGATCCCGTGAAATGGCTCCGCACGTCCAGAATGCACTGTCCCGATGCCGCCAGACGCTGTTGCTGTTCGTCCGTCAGCGACGGAAAAGGAAAATTGTTGTAGACGACGGAAACAGAATATCGATAATCACTCTTCAATCGTCCGGCCACCGCCTGGACCCAGACCATATGCAGCCGTGAGGTCAAAACCGCGAAGAGAGACAGATCGGCGCCCGGAAGGATCAGCACCGCATCGCTGGCGATCCAGTCGGCGGGAACAAACCCCATGGGAATATAGCGCCGCCGCACAGAGGAAACCCGGGGAACCAGGATGTAATACCCCTCCTCCGGTTGACGAATCTCTCCAAAACGCTCCGGTGTCAATGCCAGCTTGCGTGTCCCTTCGCGGCGGCTCCGGCTGCGGTCCTCTCCCACACGCCGGACACGCTCCGCCACTGGTGGTACCGTATCGCTCTATTCCTGCGTGGCTGCGAGCAGCCACCGTCCGTAGCG
>JAJQDL010000176.1:5546-10416 GCA_021202235.1 Lachnospiraceae bacterium | reverse complement strand
TGCGATATGTCCGCAGACCCCCTCCGGCACCTCCTAGAGAGGCCGCCGGCGTGCGCGCACGAATGTGTCCGGCGCAGGAACCAGGTAGGCGTTGATATGCGGCGCCTGTCGCCTTACGCCCTCGCTGTAAAGCCATTTCCCCGCTGCATGCTGATCGCCCCGCCGGGACAGGGAGGCATCCGAGAAGCCAAGGATGACGCAGTGCACCCTGGCCTGGCTGCGGACACCATTATTCCAGACAAAGCTTTTCCAGGCAAAATCGATCGCCATGTCAAAGCCCTCCGCCAGCTGCTTCCAGAGCAGCGCGGCCTGTTCTCCCTGGCAGATACTGTTCGTGGAGACAAAGGCGCAGCGGATTGCCGTCCCACGGATGAATTCCGCTGCCTTCCGATACCAGGCAGTGACGTAGTCCATATTGCCGACCGCATGAAAATCCCGGAAGACCAGCCTCATATCCTGTTTCTGACCGGCGTTCATCAGCCGGGCTCCGACAAACGGCGGATTTCCGATGATGTAATTCAGCTTGTCCGGCCGCACGACCTCCGCCCAGTCTGTCGTCAGCGCATTGGCCTCGCGGATCACAACAGGGCGGACCAGAGGATCCCGGCGGCCGATCATTCCGAACAGCTCGGCCGCCTGACGGTTCATCTGCTGTTCAGCCAGCCACAGACAGACACGGGCAATCCGCGCCTGGAAGGGTTCGACCTCAATGCCATAAAACTGTGAGACAGAGACCTTGCAGTACATGGAGACATCGAGAACCCGCTGGCCCGTATCATGCAGTTCAGAGATCACCGAGAGCTCCAGCTCCCGCAGGCAGCGGTAGGTGAGAATCAGAAAATTTCCACAGCCACAGGCAGGATCCAGGAAACGCAGTTCCGCGAGCTTCCTCTGAAAGGCAGTCAGTCTGCGTCGGTTCCCCCGGCAGGATTCTCTCTCCCGCTGCAATTCCTCCAGGAACAGCGGATCGATCACCCGATGGATGTTCTCCTCCGAGGTATAATAGGCTCCCCATTCCCGGCGATCCTGCTGATTCATGATCTCCTGGAACATGGCGCCGAAAATGGCCGGGGACAGGTCGCCCCAGGGAATGACCTGACAATCCAGCAGAAGCAGGCGCAGGGCGGCATCCATCTCCCGCTCCGGAATCTCTTCTTCGAAAAGCAGAGGACTGATCGCAGAGAAATCTCCCAGTTCTCTCTCTTCGGACTTATGACCGGCCAGAACATGAAACAGGCGGTTCAGCCGTGCAGCCAGATCGCTCCCGTCGACGGCTCCCTCTGCCAGATACGCAAAGAAGGCGCCTTCTGAAAAGACGCCCGTATCTCCTGCGAAGAAGCACAGCAGGATACGGACCAGGAGCTCCTCTCTCTCCCGCTCCGTATAGCCGCAGACAGTCAGCTGATCATTGAGCTGACTCATCCGTCCCATGGCTTCCTGCTCCCACTTCTTGTCGATTTTATTTTCCATCGCTTCCGCCTTTATCCTGTCTGTCACACCGGATATTCCACTTCCCGCAGGAAGAGGCCCTGTGCCGGAGCCAGCCGGCCGGCTGCACTCCGATCCCGCGCTTCGAGGATTCGCTGCATGCCATACGGCCTGCGCTCTCCCAATCCGCCCTCGCTCAGCGTCCCGCAAAGGATCCGCAGCATATGATAGAGGAATCCATCTCCGTGCAGTGCGATCGTCAGAATACCTTCCTGCTCCTCCAGTACGATTTCACAGAGATGGCGCACGGTCGATTTCTTCATATGTTTATTATCACAAAAGCTCGCGAAATCGTGCTCTCCCAGCAGGAAAGCCGCCGCCTCACGCATCGCCGCGATGTCCAGTGGTTCCTCCACGCGGGTCAGATATTTCCGTTCGAATATGCGAGCCACCGGTCCATTGTCGATCCGGTATTCATACCATTTCCCCGTGGCACTCAGCCGTGCGTGAAAGCGGGGATACGTGAGCACGGTCGAGAGAACTCGGATATCCTGCGGCAGATAGCGGTTGCACTCTGCTGTCAGCCGGTCGCCGTCAGGCACCCGTTCCGTGCGGAAGCTGGCTGCCTGAGCCAGGGCATGCACCCCTTCGTCCGTACGCCCGGAGCCCGCCACCTCGACCGGCTCCTCCAGAAGACGGGAAAGCACCCCCTCGATCTTCGCCTGAATCGTGTTTTCCGTGTTTCCCTGCTTTTGCCAGCCGCTGTAGCGGCTTCCGTCATAGGCCAGGGTCATCTTATACGTTGCCATGTAATATACCTCCCGCCGGGTTCTGCCTTCCCGGAATCGAATCTGATCGTTCCCTCTGCGCCCGGTGATGGCAGGTTTTCAAAGCTCTCCGCGTTTATGCCTCTTCCCAGTTATGATAGACGTTCTGCACATCATCATCATCGAGCAGATCCAGCGTACGATTGATCATCTTGATGTCCTGCTCGTCGGTGAGACGCACATAGGTCTGGGGGATCATGGTGACATCCGCCTCCAGCATCGGGATCCCTTCTTTTTCCAGGGCCTCACGCACCGCGCTGAAATCATCCGGATCCGTGATCACTTCGAAGCTGTCATCCTCTTCGGAGATATCCTCGGCGCCCGCATCCAGGGCGATCATCATGAGATCGTCAAACTCCATCTCGCATTCTTCTTTGTCGATGATGATCTGCCCCTTCTTATCAAACATGAAGGACACACAGCCCTGAGAGCCGACGTTTCCGCCGCCCTTGGTGAAGGCATTGCGGACATTGGAGGCAGTACGGTTCTTGTTATCCGTCAGCGTCTCCACGATGATCGCCGTGCCGTTCGGGCCATATCCTTCGTAGGTAGCCGGCACGTAGTTCACCGCCGCGCCGTCCCCGGCTGCCTTCTTGATGCTGCGGTCTATCGTATCGTTGGGCATATTGTTGGCCTTTGCCTTGGCGATGCAGTCACGCAGCTTGCTGTTGTTGGCAGGATCCGCGCCGCCCTCCTTGACCGCCACGGCGATCTCACGGCCGATCCGGGTGAATACCTTCCCCTTGGCCGCGTCGTTCTTTTCCTTTTTTCTCTTAATGTTGGAAAATTTGGAATGTCCTGACATGATTGGTTCTCCTTCGTTCTATATAGTAATTCAGATAAAACTGTTTCTGCGCCGCGCTTTTCCGGCCGTCGGCGCAGACATCCTGTTTATGATAACACGATTTCGCGATGCTTTCAAGAGCATGAAACGACGATTCAACAGCTCGGTTTGTCAGAGCAGTGCAACACGATATGCAGCACACAATGAAAAAAGCCCTGAAAAATCAAGGCTTTTCGCGCGGAGAGTGTGGGATTCGAACCCACGTGCCCAGAAAGGACAACCGCATTTCGAGTGCGGCTCGTTATGACCACTTCGATAACTCTCCAATCTATGTCTGGCAGGTCACCGTTCCTGCAAACCGGATTCCCACACAGCTTTCTCAGTCTAGCACATTTTTTTTATTTGCACAAGGACTAATTTACGGAATTCCGGATATTTCCGGATATTTTCGGATTTTCTGAACAACAGGGAAAGGCAGCTGTGACATTTGCCTTTCCCTGTGTATCTCACTGTTGCCATCGGATGTCACTCCGGCGCTGTCTCTGTCAAATACTCCGAATACACATAGCACTCCGCACCGTTGTATTCGACCTTCGTCCAGCTGCCCTCTTCGCCGAGCTTGACAACCGATTCTCCTTCACTCAGCGTTCCCACGATGTTGGAATTGGAGGAGGCCGCATCACGTACATTCACCCCGGAAATCGCATAGACCAGATCTTCTTCGGCAGTAAGAGTCTCTTCCGTGCTCTCCTCCGAAGAGGATTCCTCTTCGGTGATGTCTTCCCCCGAATCCTGGGCGCCGGCCTGCTCGGCCAAAGTCTCCTCCGCCGTCGTCGCAGAAATGGCTGCCGCCGAGGAACGGGTCGTGCTGGGGCCCGGCGTCACCGCGTTGCAGGCCGTAAGTACAAGCAGCAGGCACGCTGCCAGCAGGACAGTGCCTCTTCTCTTTCCTGTATTTCTTTTCATGCTATTTCTCCTTTAAGCTTTCTTTATCGCCGCGGCGTACTGCCGTTTTCCTCTTCCTTTACCTTCTCCGCTCCGTCTCCGGCTCTTCCGCTTCGCAGGCTCGTCCCGCCGCCGAGTACCAGGTTCCCGTCATAAAAGACCACCGCCTGCCCCGCCGTGATCGCCCGGACAGGTTCCGGGAAATGGCATTCCACCAAATCCATGCCGACACGGCGAATCAGGCAGCGGGCGCCGGAATGGCTGTAACGGATCTTTGCCGTAACTTCCCGCTCTCCGCACAGATCGGGGACCGACATAAAATTCAGCCGGTTGCAGAGCAGGCTGTCCTCCCAGACCTCATCTGCCTCCCCAAGGACCACTTCGTTGGTCTCCGGGCGAATCTCAAGGACAAACATCGGCTTCCCGAAGGTAACACCCAGCCCTTTCCGCTGCCCCACCGTATAGTGAACGATGCCGGTATGACGCCCCAGGACCTCTCCGGCCCGATTCACGAAATTCCCCGGCTGGGAGCCCCGTTCGGTGTGTGCCCGGACGAAGGCTGCGTAATCGTGATCCGGGATAAAACAGATCTCCTGACTGTCTGCCTTCTGTGCTACGGGCAATCCGGCCTCCTCCGCCATCCGGCGGACTTCGGACTTCTCATAGTCGCCCACCGGCATCAGCGTATGAGCCAGCTGTTCCTGTGTCAGGTTATAAAGCGCATAGGTCTGATCCTTGGCCGCCGTCACTGAACGTCGAATCGCATAGCGTCCGTTCAGCAGATGACAGATCCGGGCATAATGACCGGTGGCAATGTAGTCTGCTCCGATCTCAAGGCTCCTCTGCAGGAGGGCTTCCCATTTGACATAACGGGTGCAGGCAATAC
>JAJQDL010000176.1:0-5536 GCA_021202235.1 Lachnospiraceae bacterium | reverse complement strand
GTATTCTTCCGTGAAATAGTCCATGACCTTCTCGCGAAATACATCACGGAAATTCATCACGTAGTAGGGAATCCCCAAGACCTGCGCCACCCGCCGAGCATCCTCGACAGCCGACAGGCCGCAGCAACCGCCGTCTTCTGATACCGCAGGAGTATCCTCCCAGATCTCCATGGTCACGCCCACCACATCATACCCTTGTTGCTTCAGCAGCCAGGCAGCGACAGAGGAATCCACTCCGCCGGACATTCCTACAACAACCCTTTTCCGTTCACCCATCCGTCTGCCTCCCCGCCGGAACCACGCAGTGCGTCCGGTATTTACACAAAGCCGCCTGCCAGAACACTCATGGCCATTTTACTCCATTTCCTTCTCAGATTCAACCGTTTCCCGGGAAATACCGCAAAATGCCGCGGTGCGCCCGCCCCTGCCGGAACTCCTCATAAGCAGGTGACCGACTCCGCAGCTCTGCCACATGAACCGCGATGCGCTCGACCACACGGTCAATCTGTGCGCGCGTGTTCTCTTCTCCCAGTGTCAGGCGCAGAGAGCCGGCAGCCAGCTCCCCGGGAAGTCCCATGGCCAGCAGCACATGCGACGGCTGTCCTGAACCGGCGGTACAGGCGGAAGCGCCGGAGGCACAGATTCCGTCGGCGCCGAGCCGAAGGACAAGAGCGCTTCCGTCCACAAAAGCGAAGCAGAAGCTGGCATTTCCGGGCAATCGATTCTCCTGGCTTCCATTCAGGCGGCACAGAGGAATCTCCCGCCGCATCCGCCGGATCAGGTAATTCCTCAGCTGTCCCACATGGACAGCCCGTTCTTCCATCCGGATAGCGGACAGTCTGGCTGCTTCCCCCATGCCCACGATCTCCGCGACATTTTCCGTTCCGGCCCGGCGTCCGCTTTCCTGGCCGCCGCCGTGCAGGAAGGGTTCCAGAGAAACTCCGTCCCGAATATAAAGGAAGCCGACCCCCTTCGGACCTCCGAATTTATGGCCGCTGGCGCTGAGCAGATCAACCTGCAGTTCTTCGACGGACAAGGAAATATGTGCAAAGGCATGCACTGAATATGTATGAAACAGAGCGCCCCGCTCATGGGCTGCCTCCGCCAACTGCGCGATGGGCTGAATACTCCCCACTTCGTTGTTGGCCGTCATGATGCTGACCAGAATCGTGTCCCGGCGCAGGGCGCGCCGCAGATCTTCCACGAAGACGACCCCCTCTTCACTCACAGGCAGGTATGTCACGCGATATCCCCGCTGTTCCAGATACCGACAGGAATTCAGGACGGCATGATGCTCGACCGAGGACGTGATGATATGACGTCCCCGCCTTCTTCCCATCTCTGCCGCCCCCACCAGAGCCCAGTTATCCGCCTCCGTTCCACATCCGGTAAAAGTTATCTCCTCCGGCGACGCGCCAAGCACCTCCGCCACCTGACTTCTGGCGCGGTCGATCACCTGCCTGGCCTCCATCCCTTCGCGGTATGGAGACGAAGGATTCCCGAACCGGTCTGTAAAAAAGGGAAGCATCGCGTTCACCACTTCCCGCCGTACCGGCGTGGTCGCCGCATGATCCATATATATCTGCACATTCAATGAAATTTCACCTCACATTCTGACAACGGAGCTGTTCAGGGGGGCTTCTGGCCGTTCCCAGGTTCTCCGTCACTTCTAAACTTTCCCGTTTTACATAGAATAGTAGCAGTTCACCCGGGAGCGCCTCATGAAAAAACATCCCTCTCCCCTCGTCGCCGGGACGCTGATTCTCACTGTTACCGGCCTTCTCTCCCGCCTCCTGGGCTTTGCCTATCGCATTTATCTGTCGCGGGCTATCGGTGCAGAGGCTCTGGGACTCTATCAGATGATCTCCCCGGTCTCAGGCATCTGCTTCGCACTGTGCTGCGGACCTATCCAGACTGCCATCTCACGTTTTTCCGCTCAGGCGGGAGCCCGGTATCAGCAGACGGGAGCCCGCAGGGCCTTCCTGGCCGGTCTGCTTCTCTCGGAAGCTCTGGCCTTCTCTTCTGCTCTTATTCTATTCCATTCAGCCGGCTTCTGTGCAGAATTCCTCCTGGGAGGGCCCCGTGTCGGGCGGCTGCTGCAGTTCCTCGCCCTGTCGCTCCCTCTGTCCGCCGGTCATGCCGCCATCAACGGCTATTATTATGGAAAGCAGAAAACGGCGGTTCCCGCCGTCAGCCAGCTAGTCGAGCAGATCGTCCGCGTCGGTTCCGTCTGGCTTCTTATCAAGTGGCTGGGCGCGGGAGAGCGGGCGATCGCCGGTTCGGTGGCGGCGTGGGGTCGGGTTATCGGGGAGCTGGCGGCTCTGGCTGTGACCTTCTTCGCTTTTCGTGTCACGCTGTACAGGGAAAATGTGTCCTGTCTGAGAATCAGACCTTCTCCGCAGGAAGAACCCTGTCCGAGACAATCTGTTTCCGGTTCCGAATCCGGATTTCACACACAGAAATCTCCTGAAAAAGCATCTGCCGCCCGACGTCACTCCCTTCTCCCCGAGATACACCGCATCCTTACCATGGCGCTCCCGCTGACCGCCAATCGTCTGGTCCTGGGTCTCCTGCAGAGCGTCGAAGCCGCCTGCATCCCCGGGCGGCTCCAGGCCTATGGACTGAGCCAGAGCGAAGCCGTCAGTCTCTACGGTGTGCTGACCGGCATGGCCCTGCCCTTCATCTTCTTCCCGTCCGCCCTGACCAACTCCGTCGCCGTCATGCTGCTTCCCTCTGTGGCGGAAGCCCAGTCCCTGCAGGATCACAGCCGGATCCGCCGTGCTTCTGACCGGAGCATCTGCTTCAGCCTCTACCTGGGGATCCTCTGTACCGGCCTCTTTACGTTGTGCGGCTACCAGCTGGGGACCGTATTCTTCGCCAATGAAACAGCCGGGCAATATATCACGATCCTGGGCTGGCTCTGTCCCTTCCTCTACCTGTCCACTACCTCCGCCAGCATCCTCAACGGTATGGGCCGCACCGGAACCACCTTTTGCATCCATCTGACCGGGATCCTGATTCGGCTGGCTTTCGTTCTCCTTCTGATTCCGCGCTGGGGTATGCGCGCCTGCCTGCTGGGCATGCTGGCCGGAGAGCTGGCAGATTCCGGCCTCTGTCTGCTGGCGCTGCGGCGGGAGATCCGGATGGATTTTTCTGTCTTTCATCTGCTCTTTCGACCTATGGCGGCTGCCTTCGTCGGCAGCCGCCTGGCGCAGCCCGTCCTCTCCGCGACAGAAGCAGGCAGCAGCCTGATGCAGATCGCAGGGATCGGCACAGGCTGCTGTGTTCTGATTTTCACTTATGGAATACTTCTTTATGTTACCCGGAGCAGGCAGGATGACTGAGAGCATGCAAAGCTTTACTCGTTCCGCAGCGCTGCCACCGGGTCGCTCTTGGCGGCCGTCCTGGCAGGGATCAGTCCGCCGATCAGGGTCAGGCACATGCTGAGGACGACCAGCGCCGCACCGTACTGCGGCAGCAGGATCATCCGCACATCATTATTCCCGGCGAAATGATGAATCAGCGCATTGCCCGGGATGGTGAGCAGCAACGCCAGCCCGACACCCAGCAAGCCGGCCGCCAGTCCGATGATTCCCGTCTCGGCGTTGAAGACCTCGGAGATGTTCCGCTTAGAAGCACCGATGGCGCGCAGGATACCGATCTCCTTACGGCGCTCCAGAACGCTGATATAGGTGATAACACCGATCATGATTGAAGAGACAACCAGAGAGATCGCCACGAAGGCGATCAGCACATAGCTGATCAGATCGATGATCGTTGTTACGGAGGACATTAGCGTTCCCACGGTATCAGTGTAGGTAATGATCTTATCCTCCTCACCGGCCGCCTCCATGCGGTCATTATAGGCATCCAGGATATCCACGACATGTTCCTTGTTTTCAAAATCTGTCGGATAGATATCAATCTCGGTTGGGCTGGCAAAGTCCACATAGCCCAGGGAGCTCAGATTGCTCTCATAGGAAGCACTGGCCGAAGAGCTCATAGCGAGCATCAGTTCCGTCAGGTCGTCGCTGTCCATATTGAATTCAAAGGCCTCAGCAAAAGCATCCGCGTCGATATCAAAGGATTCCGCCAGTGTGTCTCCCAGCTCCTCCATCATTTCCGTCATCGCGTCCTCGATGCCGGAAGCCATCTGCGTCATGACCTGTTCCATCACTTCGGTCATGGCCGTGGAGATCTGCGTCTCCAGCGTCTCCGCCAGGGTCTCTCCGTAGGAGGCAAAAACCGTCGTCATATAGCTTCCGAGTGTCGTTTCTATCTGCGCGCTGAGCGCATCCATATCGATCATGGATTCAAGCGCACTCATGAGGATCTCACTGGCAGAATCTGTCTGCAGATAAGAGAGGAACGCCGTTCCCAGATTGCCGAGAACCGGATAGCCCTTCTCCTCCGCATAGGTATCGTATCCCGTAATCAGACTGTTGGCGAGCGTCTGCATCTGCTCCGAAGACAGAGACGACTCACTGGTATCTACCTGCATATTTTCCGAGATCCAGGTCTGCAGCATGGCCTGCGCCTCTTCTGTACTCAGATAATCACTCAAATAGGTCATATAGTCCGTGGTTGCGTTGCCGCCCTGGGTGGCGATGTAGGTCAGGTAGCCGGTCAGCATCTCTGTGGCCAGCTCATTGATCTGATCCGTAGAAATGGTCACATTGTCGCCGCTGCTCATCATCTCCAGGATCGCCGCTGACAGGAGCTCCTGGGCACTGTCCGAGGACAGATATTCCGTAAAATAGGTTGCCAGATTGGTGTAATCCATCGAGGTATCTTCTCCGGCATATTCCTCAAAACCGGTCATCAGGCTGGTGACCAGAGACTCCATGTCTATCGCGGAAGTGTCAATGGTGATATCTCCCAGCAGGTCTTCCATATCCAGATCCGGCATATCCGGCAGATCGAGAGATATGTCACTCAGATCTACCATATCACCCAGATTGAGAGAATCCATATCCAGATCGAGGCTCATCGCATCAGACATGTCGAAGGAACCGGAGAAAGCATCCTCCAGTGCGCTCGTATCGAAGCCAAAGGCCTCCTCCAGCGCATCCTCATCAATATTTACCAGAGAATCCAGGTCAAAGTCACTCTCGTCGTCATCTTCGCCGAACTCTTCACCGGTAAACACATTTATGTCCGGATTCGCCAGCTGACTCTGCACGATTTCGCTGGCTGCCGCCTGCTCTGTCACATGGGTGAGCAGTTCGGATGAATAGTAAATCCCGGAAGACAAAACCGCCGCATTGGCATCCTCTGATGCTTTTACGATACCGACGATGGTGATATCTTCTCCATTTGCCACCAGTTCCTCCATGTAGCTATCATTGTCCGTCTTATCCTTCCAGACCCCGTATTCACTGTCGTATTCATAATAATCCGCAGCGTTGACCAGCTTGTAGGTGATCCCCAGTACATCATCATACGAATAAGTGCCGATATTTTCCGGTGTCGAGATGTCTTCGCCGTCGACAAATCGCTGAACCATTTCATCCAGTTCCAGCGGATCCCGCAGACC
>JAJQDL010000115.1 GCA_021202235.1 Lachnospiraceae bacterium | reverse complement strand
CGCCTCTGGTCGGCGCGCCACGCGGCATTTTTCGCGGGGCTGGCGACCTTTTGACTGTCGCGGGGGCTGACCCCCGAGCGGGGGATGGCCGGGCGGTTCGCGAGTGTCATCACCACGGCGGCATTTCCGGCGACGAAGCGTCCCTATACAGAGGTCTATGAATATTGCACGCGCTGCGGCGCCTGTGCGAGACGCTGCCCGGCGGGAGCCATCCATCCGGAGCGGTCAATGAACGAGGCCAAGGATCAGGCGGAGTGCGGCGCGTATCTGGATATCTTAAAGCAGAAGACAAAGCGCGGGGAGGATACCCGGCCCCCGGAGGAGCAGGACGGGTACCGTCCCGCGCTGAAGAGAGACTATTTCGGCTGTGGCAAATGCCAGGTGGGTGTTCCCTGCGAGGCAGGGCGGCCGGTAAAAAGATAAGAATCATGCACGAAGGGCTCGCCGGGATGGCGAGCCCTTCGTGTAAAACATGCGCAGTGATAAGGCGGCCGGTGGTTCAGTCCTCACGATCCAGCAGCAGGTCGTCCTTTTGGATCCAGCCGACTTTGCGGAAGATTTCTCCGAAGATCCAGGTGAGGATAGCGGGAAGGACGAAGCAGACAAGGATCAGCCCCGCCCAGTCCATGGCTGTGATGGCCGCTTTGGTTCCGGCCTGAATGTCTGTTACCCAGCCGGTATAGACGCCGATCTGTCCGACCAGGCCGCAGGTGCCCATGCCGGAGGAGATCGCCGCGCCGTTCATTTCCAGCTTGAAAATGCAGGTTGCAATGGGGCCGGTGATGGCGGAAGCCAGGATCGGGGGAATCCAGATCCGCGGATTGCGGACGATGTTGCCCATCTGGAGCATCGAGGTGCCGAGACCCTGGGAGACCAGGCCGCCCCAGCGATTTTCACGGAAGCTCATGACGGCGAAGCCCACCATCTGTCCGCAGCAGCCGGCCACGGCGGCTCCTCCGGCGAGACCAGTCAGCCCAAGTGCGGCACAGATGGCCGCGCTGCTGATGGGGAGTGTCAGGGCGATGCCTACGATCACGGAGACCAGGATGCCCATGAAGAAGGGCTGCAGCTCTGTAGCCCACATGATCAGCTGCCCGAAGGCGCTGGCGGCCGTGCCGATCGCGGGAGCCCACCAGACAGAGAGTACGACGCCGACAAAGATGGTAACGAAGGGCGTCACAAGGATGTCCACTTTGGTCTCTTTGGAGACTGCCTTGCCGAATTCTGCGGCAAAAATACTGATGATCAGTACGGCTAGCGGACCGCCTGCACCGCCGAGCTCGTTGGCGGCCCAGCCTACGGTAATGAGAGAGAAGAGCACCAGCTGAGGTGCCTGCAGAGCATAGCCGATAGCGATTGCCATGGCCGGACCGGAGACGCTCTTGGCATAGGTTCCCATCGTTACGAGAAATTCGATACCCAGCTGTTCCCCCAGTGTGCTGACGATGGTGCCGATCAGCAGGGAGGCGAAGAGACCCTGCGCCATGGCGCTGAGGGCGTCGATGCCGTAGCGCTTGGCGGAGAATACAATGTTTTTGCGCTTCAGGAAAGTCCGGAAGCCGGATGTTGTCTCAGACATGTTTCTACCTCTTATTTATATTTGTGTTTTCTGTACCGGGTATCGCATCATTCGGTGTGTCGTGTGCCGGACGACAGATTCCGGTTAACGGTGACAACTATATCACTTTACAGGTGTCTTGTCTATAGTAAAAATCAAAAAGAACCTGATTCCCTGTCTAATGAAGGAGAACAAAAATCATCCGTTTCTTGCAATTTCGACCCATTATTGATATAGTAATATCGGAATTGCGCCGTTTGCCGCGATTCACGGGCTCGCAAGGGACCCGATCAGACCCGAGAAAAGAAAGGAGGGCCACAGATGCAGCTGGAAGAGCAACAGAAGCTGGACCACATTCTGGAGCAGTACCACTACAATCCGGCCGCGGTGATCGCTGTCATGCAGGCGATCCAGCAGGAGTACCGGTATCTCCCGGAGGAGATGCTGACGTATATTGCGCGGAAGCTGGGCGTCAGCGAGGCCAAGATCTACGGCGTCGCCACATTTTACGAGAATTTCTCCCTGGAGCCCAAGGGAAAATATGTTATTAAGGTGTGTAACGGAACGGCCTGTCATGTGCGGAATTCCATTCCGATTCTGGAAGAGCTCCGTAATGCGCTGAAGGTGACGGAGGAGAATCCGACGACGGAGGATATGATGTTCACAGTGGAGACAGTTTCCTGTCTCGGTGCCTGTGGACTGGCGCCGGTCTGCACCGTGAACGACGAGGTGCACCCTGCCATGACACCGGAGAAGGCGAGAGAATTGCTGAAGAGTCTGAAGGAGGAGGCCGATGGAGGAGAGAATTAATTCGAGAGAGGATCTGGCCCGCGCGCGGGCGGCATACGCGGCTTCTCTGCAGAGTCAGAGAAAGCAGATTCTCATCTGCGGCGGAACAGGCTGTGTGGCCGGCGGCTCCCTGAAGATCTATGACCGGCTCCGCGATCTGATGGAGGAGCGGAACATTGAATGTTCCCTGGTGCTGGAGACGGAGCCGCATGAGACAGTCGGACTGAAAAAGAGCGGCTGCCATGGATTCTGTGAGAAGGGACCGCTGCTGCGCATCGAACCCTCCGGGGTTCTTTACACCAAGGTGCAGGTGTCGGACTGTGAGGAGATTCTGGAGAAGAGCATCCAGGGCGACGAGGTGATTGACCGCCTGGTGTATCACGATGCCGAGGGGAAGTCCTATGAGAGACAGGATGATATTCCCTTCTATCGCCAGCAGACCCGTGTGGCGCTGGAGCATTGCGGACATATCAATGCGGAGTCGATTAAGGAATATATCGCTGTGGGCGGCTATTCCGCGCTGGAGAAGGCGCTCTTTGAGATGACCTCGCAGGAGATCGTCGATGAGATCACGAAATCCTGCCTGCGCGGCCGGGGCGGCGGAGGTTTCCCGACCGGCCGGAAATGGGCGCAGGTGCTGGCACAGGATTCGGAGGAAAAATATGTGGTCTGTAACGGCGACGAGGGCGACCCCGGCGCGTTCATGGATCGGAGCATGATGGAAGGAGATCCGCACCGGGTCATCGAGGGCATGATGGTCGCAGCGGTTGCCACGAAGTCCCATCATGGATACATTTATGTGCGGGCGGAGTACCCGCTGGCTGTGCAGCGTCTGCAGCGGGCTATCGATCTGGCGAACAAGCACGGCCTTCTTGGGAAAAACATTCTGGGATCCGGCTTTGATTTCGACCTGCGTATCAGCCAGGGCGCCGGCGCCTTCGTCTGCGGCGAGGGCAGCGCGCTGACGGCGTCCATCGAGGGCAACCGCGGTATGCCTCGTGTGAAGCCTCCGCGAACCGTGGAGCAGGGACTGTTCGGCAAGCCGACGGTGCTGAACAATGTCGAGACTTACTGCAATGTCCCGGCAATCATCAACCGCGGCGCGGACTGGTACTGCACCATCGGCCCGGACAAAAACCACGGCACCAAGGCCTTTGCCCTGACCGGAAATGTCATGAATACCGGACTGATCGAGGTTCCCATGGGAACGACGCTGCGTGAGGTCATTTATGACATCGGCGGCGGCATCAAGGACGGTGAATTCAAGGCCGTGCAGATCGGCGGTCCCTCGGGCGGATGTCTCTGTACGACGCCGACAGAGGACCATCTGGATATGCCGCTGGATTTCGATTCTCTGAAGAAGGTCGGCGCGATGATCGGCTCCGGCGGTCTGGTGGTCATGAACGACAAGAGCTGCATGGTGGAGGTCGCCCGTTTCTTTATGAATTTCACGCAGAACGAGTCCTGCGGCAAGTGCATCCCCTGCCGGGAGGGCACCCGCCGTATGCTGGAGATCCTCAACAATATCGTCGAGGGGCGGGGCACCATGGAAGACCTGGAGCTGCTGGAGGAGTTGGCGGACACGGTGACGGCCACCGCGCTCTGCGGTCTCGGCAAATCCGCTGCCTTCCCCGTCATCAGCACGCTGAAATATTTCCGGGATGAGTACATCGCCCATGTGGTGGACAAGAAATGTCCGGCCGGACAGTGTAAGGCGCTGCTGAATTATGAGATCGATCCGGAGCTCTGCAAGGGCTGCAGCAAATGCGCCAAAAACTGCCCTGTGGGAGCTATTTCCGGCAAGGTGAAGAGTCCGTACGTCATCGACCCCGCAAAATGCATCAAGTGCGGTGCCTGCATGGAGGGCTGCCGGTTCGGCGCCATCTCGAGAAAGTGACGCGGAAAGGAGAGAGAATCGTATGGAAAAATATATGATCATCGACGGAAACCGCGTCGAATTTACCGATGAGTAAAACATGCTGGCTGTCATCCTGAAGGCCGGGATTATTCTTCCCGCCTTCTGCTATTACTCTGATCTGTCCGTGTACGGCGCCTGCCGGATGTGCGTGGTGGAGGACGAGTGGGGCGGCATCATCGCTTCCTGCTCGACGCCGCCCAGACACAAGGCAGTAATCCGTACCAACACGCCCAAGCTGCACAAGCATCGGAAGATGATCCTGGAACTGCTGCTGGCCAACCACTGCCGCGACTGTACGGTCTGTGAGAAGAACGGGAACTGCCGTCTGCAGGAGCTGGCGCACCGCTTCGGCCTGCGCGATGTCCGTTTCCCGAATAACAATTCGGATCGTCCTATTGACAATTCGTCCATGTCGATCGTGCGGGATCCGTCCAAATGTATCCTCTGCGGTGACTGTGTGCGGATGTGCAGTGAGGTGCAGCACGTGGGCGCGATCGACATCGTGAACCGGGGCTCCGCTTCGGTGGTTTCTCCGGCTTTTGGCCGGAAGCTGGCCGAGACAGATTGTGTGAATTGCGGTCAGTGTGCGGCAGTCTGTCCCACGGCAGCGATCACGATCAAGAGTGATATGTCCCTTGTGTGGAAGGCAATCTATGATCCCAATAAGAGGGTCATCGCGCAGATCGCACCGGCCGTTCGGGTGGCCATTGGTGAGGAGTTCGGCTTTAAAGCCGGAGATAATGTGCTGGGGAAGACCATCGCCGCCATGCGCAAGCTGTGCTTCGATGAGGTGTTTGATACGGCGGTCGGCGCAGACCTGACCATCATGGAGGACTCGAAGGAGCTGCTGGAAGCTCTCGAGGAGCCGGACCGGAAATACCCTATCTTCACTTCCTGCTGCCCGGCCTGGGTGCGCTTCGCGGAGACCAAGCATCCGGAGCTGATGCCCTACGTCTCCACCAGCAAATCTCCGATGGAGATGTTTGGCGCTGTGCTGAAGACCTATTATAAGGAAAGGGATGCGAAGGATAAGCGGGAGGTTGTCTCCGTGGCCATCATGCCCTGCAGTGCCAAGAAGACTGAGGTGACCCGCGACGAGTTCAGGCGGAAGGGTGTGCCGGATGTGGACTATGTGCTGACCACCATGGAACTGGCCTCCATGATCAAGGAGATCGGTATCCTCTTTGAACGGATCGACGCCGAAGCGCCTGATATGCCTTTCGCGCTCCATTCCGGCGGCGGCGTGATCTTCGGAGCCACCGGCGGTGTCACTGAGGCGGCGGTCCGCCGTGTGGTGGAGGATAAGAGTGCCCGCCAGCTGAAGGAGATCGAGTTCCTTGGCCTTCGCGGGATGAAGGGCGTGAAGGTCAGCGAGGTGCCTTTGGGCGATCGTACCCTGCGGATTGCCGTGGTGAGCGGTCTGGGTAATGCCGACGCTCTCATCGAGAAGATCGAGAGTGGTGAGGAGCATTTTGATTTCGTGGAGGTCATGGCCTGCCCCGGCGGCTGTATCGCCGGTGCGGGACAGCCCTTCAGCCGTCGGCGTGAGAAACGCCTGCGCGCCGAGGGCCTCTACCAGACGGATAAGCAGGCGCAGATCAAGAGCAGCGATGAGAATCCGCTGATGACGAATCTCTACGGCGACCTGCTGAAGAACCGCACGCATGAGCTGCTGCACGTCGAGTACCCGCTGGCGAAGAGATAGGCGGAAAAACGGGTATTGCTATAAGGAAAGCCATGGGCTTGCAGGAAGAGTCTCTTGCAAGCCCTTTTTCTATATGCTAAAATGGTACACCAAGGGTCGAAAGACATGAATGGAGCGCGCCGGCGCGAACACCAGCAGGGCGCTCTTTGAGGAAATACAGGACTCATTTTGACCTCGTAATCAACAGATATATCGTCTCAAGGAGGAAATTATGATAAACCGACTGACCGAGAGAATTCAGAAGCTGGAAGCCCCCGTGGTGGTGGGCCTGGACCCGATGCTGAGTTACGTGCCGGAATCGCTGCAGCGGGCGGCCTTTGATGCGTACGGGGAGACACTGGAGGGAGCGGCCGAGGCGATCTGGCAGTTTAATAAAACGATCGTGGATGACGTGTATGACTTGATCCCTGCCGTGAAGCCGCAGGTAGCCATGTATGAGCAGTTCGGTGTGCCGGGGATGGAGGTCTATCGGCGGACTGTGGCTTATTGTAAAGAGAAGGGCCTGATCGTGATCGGCGACGTGAAGCGGGGCGACATCGGCTCCACCTCTGCCGCCTACGCCACAGGGCATCTGGGGAAGGTGCGCGTGGGAAGCAAGACCTGCGCGCCCTTCGACGAGGATTTTATCACCGTGAATCCCTATCTGGGCTCTGACGGTATCCGCCCGTTCCTCGAGGTATGCAAAGAAGAGAAGAAGGGCATCTTTGTTCTGGTGAAGACCTCCAATCCTTCCAGCGGCGAATTTCAGGATCGTCTGATCGACGGACGTCCCCTGTATGAGTGGGTCGGCGAGAAGGTGGCCGCCTGGGGTGAAGAGTGCATGGGCGATTCCTACAGCTATGTCGGCGCCGTGGTGGGCGCTACCTATCCGGAGATGGGGAAGATCCTGCGCCAGGTGATGCCGCACACCTTTATCCTGGTGCCCGGCTACGGGGCGCAGGGCGGGAAGGCTGCTGATCTGGCGCCTTATTTCAACGAGGACGGCCTCGGAGCCATCGTCAATTCCTCGCGGGGCATTATCGCCGCCTATCGCAAGGAACCTTATGCCAGCCGCTTCGGGGCGGAGAATTTCGGAGACGCTTCCCGTCAGGCGGTGCTGGATATGATCGAGGATTTGAAATGTGTGAGAAAGTAGCCGATTTGGCGTAGGCCTGAATGAGTGGATTTCGTATGTTATCAGGATTGTTTCTAATGAAGGAATGGAGAATGCCATGAAATACCGGGAATGTGCCCGGGTTCTCTCGCAGGAACCCCTGGGTGAAGATATTTACAGCCTGTGGCTGCAGACGAAGCGGATCGCCGGGGAGGCAGTTCCCGGTCAGTTCCTGTCTCTGTACTGCCGTGACGGCGCGAGGCTCCTGCCCCGCCCGATCAGGCGCGGGGAGCTTGGCCGGGAGCCGGGGCAGGTGCGCCGCGTGGACCGGCAGGTCCGGGAGGGGCCGGAGGAGTGCGCGAAGCTGGCGGCCGGAGCTGCCCTGGGGG
>JAJQDL010000076.1 GCA_021202235.1 Lachnospiraceae bacterium | reverse complement strand
TACGCAACCTGGCCCACAACATGGCCTGGCTCATTCGCTGTATTGAGGCGGGGAAAGAGAACGGCGTGCCGCAGCCTGTCATGGAGAAGGGAAACCGGCTGAATTTTATTCACTGAGCCTGACAGCCAGCCCTGGCGGCAAGCGCTGCGAAGATTCTCCATAGAAAATCACAGAATCGGTCTAATCCAGCTTGACGACCAGCACGCCGTCAATAAACGCCAGAGACCCCTCCTCCGGATAACAGGGCATGGCGGCTACTTCTTCGCTCCCCCGCAGTTCGGTCCATACGGAGTTCTCTGCCATGACCGCCGGATTCAGCAACACATACTCAAAATACGCCTGGTAATAATTGCGTGAGGCCTGCCCGGGGACGTAGGCCGAGCGCAGACCGGTGAGCTGTGAGAGCGCGGAAAATTCTGACGAGCGCTGCAGGACGCTGTTCGGCTTCCCCGCGAAGACCACCGGCGTCTCGCCAGTTACATAGCCCTCCTGCTCTTCCATCCGAAAAACAATTCTTGTAAACAGGGACAGGTTCGCCTCCTGCTCCCTGTATTTTTCTGTGTAGGCGGTATTGGCCAGGCGGACATTACCCCAGAGAATGACAAAAATAAGAATCGCAGTCACGATGCGAAGACCTCGGCCACTTCTTTCACCTCTTCCATCATCCCGCAGAGCTCGTCCACTTTTCCGGAGCCCGCACCCGTTTTCCCGGGATTCCTGTCCGTACTCACAGAGCTCCTGTTCGTATTCCCGGGCCTTCCGCTTCCCCACCGCTCTCTCCGCCAGCAACAGAGCAAACAGATATTCTATCCAGAAAGCGTAATGCATCAGATCATGGCTTGTGTTGTTCGAGAGGACGTGAGCCACGTTCATTCCCAGCGGAAGCAGAGCTGTTAATACAACAGTCAGGAGCTTCGCCCCCGGACTCAGGCGGCCGGACAGCAGATATCTCAGAAGAACAAACAGGATCATAGCGAGAATCCCCACATGAAGAAACAGCGTCAGTGCCTCCGGAAGAATGGATTTCGCCTGGGTCAGATTTGTAAGGGTGCTCGCATAAGCCCCAAGCAGGCTCTCTCCCCACGCCGCAGGCGACATGGACGTCATCCGGTCCAGAGAATTATAGCTGCCGGATTGCAGGGAAACGCCGGAGATCAGGCAGCCGATCTTCAGCTCGGCGATATACAGGACGCCTCCCCCGATCAACATACCAATGCCTTCCCATCCCCTGCGAAAAACTCCCTTCCAGGCCCGTCCATCCAGCAGATCCAGAATTGAGGCCATCAGAATCAGCGTCACCGTCATCGACAGATAGCTCTGGTAAAGCCCCAGGGAAAACGCCAGGAGAAACGCGCCAGGAAGAAGTCCCCGGCGGCCCCGCCGCCAGAGATACGCCGCCCCCACAGCCAGAAGCATGGCAAATAGATCTGCGTCCAGATCGTTAATGTAGGTAGCCGTCACCGCAATCACTGTCACATTGGCCGTGAAGATCCCGGCCGCGAGGAAGGCGATTTTCTGAGATTTTACATCAAACAGCTTCATAACCAGAAAGACCGCGATGCCCGTATACAAAAGCGTCAGCAGACCGATCAGCCACGGCAGCGTGACGAAGCCCCTTGTCAGCGCCTGATAGACCGGATAAAGCACCCGCCCCAGACTGATCTTCCACGAGAGTACACGAATGTCCGAGACGAATTCATTCAGAGAATCATGGGAGATGGAATTGTGCAGATACATCGTTCCGTGCGCCACAAGTCCCCAGACGAAGACGTAGAGGAAACAGCGAAGCAGGAATAGCCGACTGCGCTGAAATTTATCCTTTAAAATTGTTTTCCTCTGGTTTATTAGATGCATGTATGGTCCACATCTCAATAATTCGTATTTTACAGGTTCTGGAAAAAGAATAGCATGACAATATAAAGAAAAAGAAATGATAATTCAAAAGAAAAACGAAAAATTAAAAATAACGCTCCCTGACAGCATTGACTATAATGAAGATGACGCGGACGAGCTGCTGCTCTTAATCCGGGACAGTTTTATTCCGGCTTTTGAAAAACTGGAAAAAACCTTATATGAAAAAATCAATGAGGCCGAGGACGACCTGTAGACTGAGAAGAACTTCCTCATATTGTCACGGCGGCGGATGATTCAAACCATCCGCCGCCATTTCGTTATAAAACACACGGGGAAAGCGCTGCTCCCCTTCCGATCTCAGAAGCAGACCTCTTCCTTTCTCTGCTCACATGCGTGGGCTTTCAGATCCCTCTGGAACAGGAATTTAAAGACCGTGCGCACCAGCGGCTGGATGAAGAACAGCTGGCTGAAGAAGGCGAAGGGGAAGTTGAAGCAGACCAGCTTCAGCCAGTTCGCCAGCAGCGTCGCCAGGTGGAAGCCGCTGTAGTAGGGATAGTAGAAGCAGGCCGCCAGGAAGCTCATGGCCGGGCACATCAGTCCAACGGTGGCGCAGATGATGGCGCTCTCAAAGAGTACCGGGTGCGTCTCCTGCGGATCGAAATTCTTACAGGCAAGCTTAAAGGAAAGAGGGCTTCCCATCAGACACTCCAGCCCATAAGCAAAACAAAATTCTACGAGGATGACCGCCCAGATCGGCAGCATCCGCCCGAACATATACACGCCGCCCTACGTCTGGATTGCGTGAAGCACGCTGTTCGCGCCGTTCACCTCCATGAGCGTCGCGCCGTTGATCACATAAAGGCTGTAAAACACATAGGCGTGTACAGTGATCACAACGGTGATCAAAGCAAAGATCATTCTCTGAAACTGGTTTCTAGGCATAACAAAACTCCTTTTTGGCCGCAAAAAAACACAAGCGGCTTCGCTCACTTCCTCTTCAGATACTGTCAACATGATCTCGAGGTAAAGGTATATATACCCTGAGTAGCATCACATCCGTACCGTAATCAGATTTACGTGCAAAGCACCACTTGTGTCGTTCATGCGTGATTTTCAATTGCCTGAGCAGTTTACCACAAAAATTTCCGGAAAGTCAAGTGTCTTTTTAAGGCCGACTTTTACCGTCTGCAGACCCCTTCTGATCTGCAGACGGCCTGGATTTACGATTCGCTTTGGGTTTCTGTGCCAAGGAAATAGGTGAAGTTCACCTGGTTCATCGCCACCTCGACCAGGTTCGCACAGCTGTTACCCATGCGGTCGATACAGTGCAGGATCTTCATGAAGGGCGCCGAGAGCCGTTTCTCACAGGTTCCCTCGCTCAAACGCTGCATATGCAGCTTGCGCATCTGGATATCAAGATCGAGAATCTTCTCCTTCCGTTCCCGGCTCCGCTCCAGCGTCTTTGGCGTGCCGTTCGACAGCGCCTCCATGGCATCTTCATACATTTCTTCAATGCAGTTCATACTTTCCAGCAGATCACTCATCGCCTGCTGTGAAAAGTCATATTTCCGGCTCTTTCTCTCTTCCATATAGTCCGCCATCTCTACGGTCAGGCTTCCCATACGCTCTACATCACCGAGTACATAGAGCAGATGCGCGGTCTGCGCCGCCTGCTGCTCGGTCAGAACACCGGCGGAGAACAGCTCTGCCAGGTAATCATCAATCTCCGTGTGGAGCATCTCCAGAGCTTCCCCGTACTGCCGCGCCTCCTTCAGAGCCAGCACCGTGCCGTCCTGCACGGATTCATTCACCTCACGCAGCATGGTGCGCACCATTCCGCTGCAGTGAATCACCTCCTGTGCCACCAGACGCAGCGCCGCGGCCGGCTGATTCAGTACATTGCGGTCCAGATAGCGCGGCTTGGCCAGTGTCACCAGCTCCTCGCCTCTGTCCGGAATCAACCGGGTGACGATCTTCACCATCCAGCCCAGCAGACCGATCCAGATCACTGTCATGGTGATATTAAAGAGCGTGTGGGCATTTGCGATCTGCCGCGAGATCACCTCTACTTCGACTCCTTTGGGAGAAATATACTGAATCAGCGAGGCGTAGGGCTTCACGAACCAGATGAACAGAAATGCACCGGAAATATTAAAGATACTGTGCGCCAGCGCGGTCCGCTTCGCGTCCCGGGATTGTCCGATGGAGGCCAGCAGCGCCGTAATCGTTGTACCGATGTTGTCACCCAGCAGGATCGGAATCGCTCCGGCGAGCCCCAGGATACTTGAAGTTTCATCCGGCCCGGCCTGCGAGGCAAAATTCTGCAGCACCGCAATCGTGGCACTGCTGCTCTGCACTACCAGCGTCATCAGCGTACCGACAGCCACGCCGAGGATCGGCATGTCCGCCACCTGCGCGATCATATTAGTGAAAACCGTGCTGGATGCCAGAGGCTTCATGACGTCTCCCATGGTCTCGATCCCCAGAAACAACAGACCGAAAGCGAAGATCGTCTGCCCGATGTTTTTGATTTTTTCATTCTTGCAGATGAAGGACACCAAAAATCCGGCGAATATAAATACGTAGATATAATCAGTAATCTTAAAGGCGATGATCTGCGCTGTAATCGTCGTACCGATGTTGGCGCCAAAGATAATGGAAATCGCCTGCGGCAGTGTCATCAGCCCCGCGCTGACAAAACCGATCGCCATGACCGTCGTGGCGCTGCTGCTCTGGAGCACCGCCGTCACCAGAGCACCGGCCAGCACACCCATCAGCCGGTTTCTTGTCAGCATTTCGAGAATGTGCTTCATCCTCTCGCCCGCTGCCTTCTGCAGGCATTCGCTCATCAGGTTCATCCCGAAGATAAAAATCGCCAGCCCGCCAAATAAACCAAACAGAATCTCCCAGGTTTCGTTCATCTTTTTCACGCTTCCTCTCATGTCACGGATAAATATGTACTGCTTATAGTCTAGGAAGCGTATGTAAGAACTGAAATAGGGAAGCTGTAAAATCTGCGTAAATACTCTGTAGTGTCGCGATCAGGGCAACCGCATCCGGCAACAACCGGAAATCATCTGCTGCCTGCGCATAATGAATCCGCCGCGGAACCAGTCAGGCCGCGGCGGATTCCATGTCTGTCATGATACGGTATTAACGATATTCCGCGGCTTCTCCCCGGCCTCCACCCGTCCGGCGTTCTCCCACATGAGCACGTGGGCCCGGCGGAAGGTTGCAGCGGTGATGCCGCCCAGGTGCGGTGAGAAGAAAACGCGCCGGTTCCAGGGCTCCGGGAGCTGCACCAGGGGGCTGTTTAACGGGACAGGTTCGGGCGCGATCACGTCCAGGCCGTACCCGGCGATGCGATCCTCGAGAAGAGCGGCCCGCAAAGCTGGATTGTCCACCAGATCGCCCCGGGCCGTATTGATCAGATACGCGGTCGGCTTCATGGCCGCCAGGAAAGCGGCATCCACCATCCCCCGGGTCTCGTCATTGACCGCCGCATGGAGACTGACGATGTCGCACTGCGCCAGCAGCTCCTGTAAAGGCAGGTAGGTTACGCCATACTGCGCCTCGATCTCCGGGGATTTCCGGTGGCGGCTGTAATAAAAGCAGGTACAGCCGAAGGGAGCCAGGCGCTCCGCCGTGGCCTTCGCGATATCCCCGAAGCCGATCAGACCCACCCGGCACTCGGACAGCTCACGGATCCCCTCCGTCATGCGGCGCTCCTTCATCTGAATCTGTCCTCCGGCCAGAACAGCCTGATGACCTTCCACGGCCGTGCGCAGCAGTCCCAGCATCAGAAGGATCGCCTGCTCCGCCACGGCCCCGGCATTGCAGCCCTTATTGTTGCAGACATAGATATTTCGCGCACTGGCAGCCTCCGTGTCAATGCGGTCGAAGGCCACCCCTTCAGACTGAATCAGACGCAGCCGCGGCATATTCTCAATCAGGCGGCGGCTCACCGGGCTGATGGCGTCCGCGAAGATCACCTCCGCATCCCGCCCCGCCGTCAGCAGCTCTTCATCGGAAGAGCCACGTGGGCAGAATACAGTCTCCGCCTGCGCCTTTACCTCGTTCGGCGTATCATAGCGCTCGTATCGCTCCGGATCGCCAATGATCAGAATCTTCATGCCAGTCTCCTCCTGTCTCCCTTTCTCTGACCAAATACAGAGATTCTATCTTTATCTTCAGGATTTATTTCTGTATAAGAATTTTCAGACGACTGCTTCCACCAAAATCCTGTCGCCAAGAACAATTTCCTTTACGCCTATCTCTTTCTTCTTATTGAAATTAAAGCTAAGCATATAGCCTTTTTTTAAATGATAATAGTCCAGATAGTCTGACAACTGCTTTTCACCTCTCTCGTGATAAGCATTTCCGCGCCATATTTTCAATTCGATAATGTATTGTTTGCCAAGATAATCAATGATCAGATCCGTGCGTTCCTGATTTCTGGTACGTGCCTCAGCATAGTAATTGCCGGTTCCGTTGATAATCGGCTTTAAAAACAGCATAAAGTATCGGCGTCCGTCCTCTTCGATAAACGTCTGGCCTTGATCACCATAAATGTCGTCAAAATATTCAACAAACTTTTCCAGCAAATGTGTCATATTCAGCTGCCCGTTTTCTATAAACTGGCTCCTGTCCTGAGAGGCAAGTCTGTATATTTCACCATTTCGTACTTCCGGAAGAGTGAGGAAGTAATTATACAGACGCATTTCAAAAATACGGTTCGCAATCTGCACCGTCGCATACTCCACCTTTGCAAATCCAAACATCAGAAGCAGATTCATAACGGAATCGTCTGCGCTGTATGCAATAGTTTCGCCCCGGAATAAAAGCCGGTAAATCATCTCTTTTAATTCCGG
Source organism: Lachnospiraceae bacterium (assembly GCA_021202235.1). GTDB lineage: Bacteria > Bacillota > Clostridia > Lachnospirales > Lachnospiraceae > UBA3305. Next base: position 782 of record JAJQDL010000076.1, on the reverse strand, counting down.
ATAATCCGTCAACTCACTTATCAGAGAATCAAAGAGCGCATTCTTTTCAAAAAGAAGCTCGTTCACTGCTTCGCGAAGCCCTGCCCCGGTCCAGGCATCGCTTCTGCCCGGGAAAAGTTTACTGCCTGCGATTTCTTCATCAAGAATTTTACATATATTTGATACCAACACAGGATATCCGGAAGTATAACTGTGAATCAGCTTCGCGATGTCTTCTACATCCATTCCCGTGTGATAGTCCGATTCATATTCCTTCAGCATCTCGTAAATTTCTTCTTCAGAAAAACTCATATCAACTGGGAATTTCGCGGCAATATTCCATGGGCTGTTTGTTCTGTGCTCGATTTCCGGACGGATTTTATGCCGGATATTCTGGACGTCATAAACTCCGGCAAGGATGACGGACTGAAACGTCGAGACATCTGGCCTTTTCAGATAATATGCCCGCAGCTGAGCGAGGAAATCCAGAAAAACCTGATTGTTTGACGCAGTATCCGCCTCGTCAATAATCAGAACCGGTGCACGATCAAGTTCTTTGCACCATGCGATTATAACCTTAAAAAGTGCATTCAGAGAAAGGATTCTTGCCGTGCCCTCAGCAAATCCGCGAAGATGCTCCTCAATCTTTTTCGGAAATTCCGGAATTGCATCCAACAATTCGCCTGCAAATGCAGCCACAAAATTTTGCTCAGTCTCAAATGAGGATGACCCCATGGTTTGAAAATCCAGGCTGACGATAACATACTCTTTTTTCAGATAACGCGTCAGTGCCTGCAAAGTGG
>JAJQDL010000123.1:6135-7599 GCA_021202235.1 Lachnospiraceae bacterium | reverse complement strand
CCGGTGCTTCCGGAGCATAGGGAAGACCGTAATCAGCGACCAGTATTTTGACATTTAACAGCTGGATCACCGGGATCCCGCTGGCGCTGTAGCGTGCCAGGAGGCCGCTTTTCTCAGTGATGGGACCGACCCGGTCGGGCGTGATGACGCCCTGCCCCAGATCTGTCTCCCCGCGCCCTGCTGTGACAAGTCCGCCGCCGACCCCCACAAAGCAGGCCAAAGGTCCATCGGCCTCATAGATCTCCTGGCGATACGACAGGTTCTCCGGATAATCCTCTATCTCAATGCGCAGGACCTCCCATTGGGAGAGCTGCTCCCACACGGATGCCAGATCGTCCTGATCCATATCCGTCCCCACATCCATCTCACCTCCGGCAGAAACCGCGGCCGGATATTCTGAGATCAGTCCTTCCTCCGCCAGGCGGCAGGCCATCTCAGGAAATGTCAGCTCCGGCTGATTGGCTCCATAGCTGGACGCTCCAATCGAAGCCACGTAGATGCATCGCACGCCCATAGCATCACACGCACACAAAAGGGCCAGATTCAGTCCGGGGAAGGAGCCGGAAAAACCGGCGCCAATGGTATCTCCGGCCTGCACACCGGCCTCCGTGAGAAGCTCCACCGCCAGCGCCGCCATCGTCGTAGACGCACTGGTGCGCTTCGCCTCAAGGATCCCCAGTGTCGTCGTAAGCCCTGTCAGGCGATCACCCAGAAGGCCGGTCTCAAAGAGGTCTTCCTCGGCCAGTTCCAGCCCTTCCTCTTCCTTATAACCGCGGATCGCCTCCATGCAGAGAGCCATTTTCTCCTCGGCCTCACGCTTGACATCCGCATCCGAGGCTTCCACCCGGCTTTCCAGCGCAAGCGTCGCCCCGATTCCCAGCACAACCGCCAGCACGGCGGCTGCCAGCCAGAGAAGGGAACGTTCCCAACGCTTTTTCTCTTTCATAGCGCCCCCTCTCAGATCGTCACAATAGGCCAGCCCATAGCCAGAAGCACCAGCACCAGAATTCCTGTCACGACAGCCAGGGACAGAAGCGTCTTCGCCACGCCCTGCCGGTCAAGATCGCGGGCAATGATCCCCGGGATCAGGCAGCCGATCATACTCGGCGTTCCGGGGAAGACAACTCCCATTGCTTCAGACAGCAGGAAAGCAATGATGATCGCCGCCGCAAACCGACGGCGTCCGTATAAGATCACTATCCGCCCCAGAAGGCGGCATAAGATCATGGTGACAAGCGCCACGAGGAGCGTCACGCCAATCCTCTGCGGCGAATGAAGACTCAATGCAATATATCCCGGCACGATGATTCCCGCCGGAGAAAGTCCCGTCCATTCCGTGAAGAGGATGCTCAGCACAACCCCCAGTATGATCGTCTGATTATACAAGCTGCTCCCCCTCCTCCCGGATTTTCTGCAGAAAAGCCCGGCCGCCCCCGGCGATATTGCCGGCGCCGAGGCAGAGAC
>JAJQDL010000123.1:4952-6125 GCA_021202235.1 Lachnospiraceae bacterium | reverse complement strand
ACCCGCCCCCGGCAGCGCCGTCCGCTCAGTCAGTCCCCGCCACCCGCGAATCTTCGCCGCCGGCAGTTCCCGACGCAGACGACGGGACAGATACCCCTGCGACGCCCCCATCAGCCAGATCTCATCCGGCGCGAGGAGGACGGCCATCTCCCGCATGGCCTCGGTGCGGCTGCCCCGGTCGACGCGATTATTCAGGAGCAGCACCCGTTCCGGATATCCTGCCCCGAACCTCTCGATGGCACGCTCCCAGATCATCGAAGTAGACTGGGCGTCATTGGCGGACAGCGCATTGACAAACAGCGCCGCCCCCACACGCCACACAGACAGACCGTAAGGCTCCGGTCTGTAGCGGCGCATTCCTTCCAGCGCCGTCTCCCGCGCCACCCCCAGCGATTCACAGACAGCCAGTGCCAGAGCAATATTCTCCGGAAATGAAAGCTCCTCAGGCTCTTCCCCCGTCGGCACGGCCTGGACAAACCTGGTCCCAAGCGCCTCCGCCCGCCGCCGCAGCGGTCCGACGGTCTGCGTCTCAGCCGTAAACAAAATCCCTTCCCGCGGCACGGTGGATGCCAGGGATTCCGCAATCTCTCCCAGCGTCTCGCCCATAACATCCATGTGATCCATGCGTACATTGGTGATCACTCCGATATCCGCCTGCAACATCCGATGCTGCGACACCTCCTGGAGCTCCGGCTGCAGCGCCATGCACTCCACCACCAGCACCTGCGCGCCCTGAGAAGCCGCCCGATGCAGGATCCGCAGCTGCTCGCGGATATTACTCGGTCCGAGACGGCGCAAAGGCTTCTCCTTCCCGTCCACGCCGATCACAGCCGGATCCGTCCCGGTCGTCTTGCAGACCACCGGGATGCCTCCTGCTGCCAGTCCGGCCGCGATCAGGCGTGCCGTGGACGATTTGCCGCGGATTCCATTGACATGCACGACATGGAACAAACGTCTTCGATCTCTTCGCGCCTGTACGGTTTCCCCGATCAGCCAGAGCAGCCAGCACACGCTCAAAATTATTATCACACTCATCGCATCTCTTCCCGACAATATACCTCATGCCGGAATTCCTCTTTATCATAAATTTTTCGGGTTTTTTAACATTTTCGTAACAAGCACCATGATATCCTACAGTCTCTGGGTTGTAAAGTCTGATTATATCATGCCATG
>JAJQDL010000123.1:0-4942 GCA_021202235.1 Lachnospiraceae bacterium | reverse complement strand
AAGAAGGTCTCAATGCAAATAAGCGCCCGGGTCGTATGATTGTTTTGATGTACAGTTTAGTGATCGCTGATGTGCGCTCACATGACTTGTATCTTATCCGGTTTTCTATATTTCCCGGTTCTTCACTCTTCTACAGCTCACAGATCTTAAGCGTATCCACCACGCTGTAGGAGGTCGTAGAGGATCCCAGAACCAGGATCACGGTGTCCCCTGCCTGTACGACGCCCGTCTGCTTCGCCTTCTCCTTGGCATATTCAAGAAGCGCCTCGACGGAGTCCTGTTTGTCCGCCTTCACCGGCAGCACACCATGCGCCAGGCTCAGCTGATGATAACCAATTTCCGAAAAAGTCATGGCAATGATCGGACATCCGGGCCGGTAATTCGCCAGATGGAACGCCGTACGTCCGCTCAGAGAGACCGTAACGATCGCCCGGGCATTGAGGAAATCCGCCGCCTGCCGGGCCGCCAGGCAGACGCAGTCTACCAGACGGTTTACGCCGGAGGTGCGGCTCTTGACCGTATGCTCCGTGTTCCGGATCGTGACCTCCGTATAGCGCGCGATATCCGCCATGGCCTTAACTGCCTCCACCGGATAGGCACCCGCAGCAGTCTCACCGGAGAGCATGACCGCCGCCGTGCCGTCATAGATAGCATTCGCCACATCCGAGACCTCCGCCCGGGTCGGTCTCGCCGCGTGAATCATGGAATCAAGCATCTGCGTGGCTGTGATGGCGATTTTTCCTTCCACAGCGCAGCGGGCGATCATATTTTTCTGCAGAGAAGGCACCTTCTCGAAGGGAACCTCTACCCCCAGATCGCCCCGGGCCACCATGATGCCGTCGCTGACCTGGAGAATTTCATCCAGGTTCAGGTAGCCCTGCATATTTTCTATCTTACTGATAAGCTTGATCTCCTCGCCGCCGTTATCCTGCAGCAGCCGACGTACCGCCAGCACATCGCCCGCCGAACGCACAAACGAACAGGCGATGAAGTCCACTTCCTCTTCAATGCCAAAGAGGATGTCGTCCCTATCTGCGCGGCTGATATATGGCATGGTAATGTCCACGCCCGGCACATTGATGCCCTTGTGATTGCAGACCGTGCCACCGGTGACGACGCGGCAGGTGATCGTGCGGCCCTCCAGTTCCATTACTTCCAGTTCGATCTTTCCATCATCAATGAGAAGACGGTTGCCGACCGTCAGGCTCTCCGCCAGAGGTGCGTATGTAATGCCAATCCGATGAATATCTCCGTCATTCTCCTTGTCATCAAGAACAAATGTCTGTCCTTCTTTTAACACGACGGAGCCGTTTTCAAAATTTTTCAGGCGAATCTCCGGTCCCTTGGTATCCAGCAAAATTGCCGTGGCCGTTCCCATCGCCTCCCGCACTCTCCGCAGACGCTCCATGCGTGCATGCTGTTCCTCGTGACTCCCGTGTGAGAAATTGAACCGTGCGCAATCCATCCCGTTTTCGATCAGTTCACGCAGCTTCTCCTCGTCATCTACGGCAGGACCTAGCGTACAGATAATCTTTGTCTTTTTCATTTCAATTCTCCTTTTCCCGAACCCTCGGGTCTGACTCATTCCATTTTGTTCCATACAATGCCATTATAACGGCTTTCAGGATTTTTTGTGTCACATTCTTTTTATAAGGAAATGAAATGTTCGTAAAGTACTGATAAAACGTTTCTTAAAGACTGATTTTTACTCTGCCAGCCTGCCGATTGCCTCTGCCGCGTGACGCCGGTAGATCTCGCGGATGCCGGGGTACTCGCCCAATCCTTTCAGGACACATGCCACTTCAAATCCGGCCTCCTCGAACTGATGACGCCAGGAATCCGGTTCCTCACCGGACATGTCACTTTTGGCGTGTTCACCCGCCACCACCATGAAAGGAGCCAGAATCACATGCCGGGGGCGATATTCCTTCACCTGACGCAGCAGACTCTCCATGGCCGGATAGGCCTCAACCGTTCCCAGAAAGACATTCTTGTAACCCAGGTCCTTGAACATATAGTCCATCGCTGCGTACACCGTATTCGTATAGTGCGTCGTTCCGTGTCCCATCCACACCAACGCCTCATCTTCCGCCACAGCTGTCTCGGCCATCACGGCATGGATCGCTTCCCGGCAGTCCTCCGTCGTCGTCAGCAGAGGGGCGCCAAATGAGAGGCTTCTTATATTTCCCCGGTTGGCCTGTACATCCTCTTTCATAAGATCATTCTCCACACCATTGATGATGTGGGTGGGCTGCACCACCAGCACCTCCACGCCGTCCCGGTTCATCTGTGCCATCGCTTCCGGCACATCGCAGATGTGTATACCGTCCCGTTCCGCCAGCTTCTGAAGAATCATCCGGCTGGTCCAGGCGCGATAGACCGTGAAATCAGGATAGGCCTCCGCCAGGTCCTGCTCCAGGACATCCAGCGTCTTCTCCCGTGTATCCGCGTGCGACGTGCCAAAACTCACCACCAGAATTGCCTTCTTCATCTCTTGTCCTCCCGGGGCCGTTTTGTCGCGGGATGCATAAATTCGTTTCTCCCGCCTGATAGCCCTCACTTCACCGCCAGTGTACCATTGATTCCGGCAAATTGCAATCTTCTCTCTATGGTTCGTGATTTATTTCACGCTCACGTTAAAAAAATATCGTTTTTAGTTGACAAATGCCGCGGAAGGGTCTATAGTACGAGGTGGAAAAAATGAACCGTCAGCCGCCCACGCGACGCGCTGCAACATTTACTCAGAAAAGGAGACATTCACTATGGCAAGATTCACTTTACCCCGGGATCTGTATCACGGAAAAGACGCTCTGAACGCTCTGAAGACGCTGGGCGGCAAGAAGGCAATGGTCGTAGTCGGCGGCGGCTCCATGAAGCGCTTCGGCTTCCTGGATCGCATCGAGGCACTCCTGAAGGAGGGCGGCATGGAGGTGCAGCTCTTTGAAGGCGTAGAACCCGATCCTTCTGTCGAGACTGTTATGAAGGGTGCGGAAGCGATGCGCGCCTTCGAACCCGACTGGATCGTCGCAGTCGGCGGCGGCTCTCCCATCGACGCCGCCAAGGCGATGTGGGCGTTCTACGAGTACCCGGAGACATCCTTCGAGGATCTGATCACTCCGTTTAACTTCCCGACTCTTCGTACGAAGGCGAAGTTCTGCGCGATCCCTTCGACCTCCGGCACGGCCACCGAAGTGACCGCCTTCGCCGTTATCACCGATTACTCCAAGGGCATCAAATATCCGCTGGCTGACTTCAATATCACCCCCGATGTGGCCATCGTTGATCCGGAGCTGGCCGAGACCATGCCGAAGAAACTGACCGCGCATACCGGTATGGACGCCATGACCCACGCGATCGAAGCCTATGTATCCACGCTGCACTGCGACTACACTGATCCGCTGGCTCTGCACGCCATCGAGATGATCCATAATGACCTGATCGATTCCTTCAACGGCGACATGGAAGCCCGCGACCGCATGCACAACGCCCAGTGTCTGGCCGGTATGGCCTTCTCCAACGCACTGCTCGGCATCGTACACTCGATGGCTCACAAGACCGGCGCTGCCTACACCGGCGGACATATCGTACACGGCTGCGCGAACGCCATGTACCTGCCGAAGGTCATCAAGTACAACAGCAAGAACGAAGAAGCTGCGGAGCGCTATGCGCAGATCGCCCGTTTCATCAAGCTGCCCGGCGAGACCACCGAAGAGCTGGTCGACGCTCTGATCAATGAGATCAAGGCTATGAACAAGGCTCTGGAGATTCCCACCTGCATCAAGGACTACGAGGGCGGCATCATCGATGAGGCTGAGTTCAACGCAAAACTGAAAGACGTGGCGACGCTCGCCATCGGCGATGCCTGCACCGGTTCCAATCCCCGTCAGCCCAGCCAGGAAGACATGGAGAAGCTCCTGACCGCCTGCTTCTACGACAAAGAAATCGATTTCTGATCGGTTTAACAAATATTGTTTTATCCTCCCCTTACAGGGCCGACGCTTTGCGCCGGCCCTGTTTCGATAAAACACAGCGAAATATAAAATAAAGTCGTCAAATGAGAGGTTCTATGAGAACCAGAAGCAGGATCAGTAAACTGGCCAGCAATACATCATACAGCACAATCCCCAGCAACCGCAGAAACCGGTTTTTACTGCGTGTCAACGGCAGACGCTCCAGTATGCCGCCATAATCCGCGGAGAAAAAGATAATGACCAGCCCCGTAGCAATGAAAGTGATCCGATTCAAGGTCACTGCCGCCGGAGAAACATTCTCCACCTCCAGTTCCAGACCGATCCAGAAAAGCAAAGCATAGCCGATCACTGCTGGAATCATGTGTGATACAGCTCCACGACGAAATCCCGGAGGAAGAAAACACCGCCATGACGGTGCATGTCCTGTATCATCCTTATATATATAAAGAGAGGTGGCATGTCGTATGAAAAGAAAATGGATTCCATTATTATCTGTTCTTGTACTTATACTCGTTACAGCTGGTCTGGTCTATTACGTCGTGATTCTCAAAGAAAAAGCAGCCTCTCTCTCCGAAGAGGAGGCGATCTCCCTGGCCTGCGAATACGCAGAAACGTATACTCTCAGCAACGATTATTTTGATACTGACGACACCGCGGAAGCCATAGAGTGTCTGGAAACGACCGCTGAATGGAAGAGATTCCACGGAACGTCCTACTGGTATGTAACGGTAGAAGCCTCTGTGACCTTCACGGAACGCGGAACCGTTTCCAAGACATACGATGTGCGGATCAACGCCAAAACAGGTGAATTCTACGATATGGTCTGGAGCCTGACGTGATCATCCGCAATACCGTTCTGTAAAAGACAGCCGAGCGTCGTTTTATTCGAAGCTCGGCTGGCTCTGATTATGTGCAGGGAATAAGGTTATCTTCCCCGCGCCCGGGCAACCGCCCCCATCCCCCCGGCATAT
>JAJQDL010000162.1 GCA_021202235.1 Lachnospiraceae bacterium | reverse complement strand
CTTTGTAAGAGCGGGCTGCGTGATAAAGAGCGCGTCGGCCGCCTGTGTGATGCTCTTTTTCTCATAGAGGATCTGAATGATTTCCCAGTCTTTATCTCTCATATCTTCTTTCGTCAGTCATCTCTTTTTCAATGAAATGAATGAAATCGAGGAGTTCGTCGTCCAGCTGCTTGCTTTTTGGATAGACGAACCATGTATTTCTTGTGACAGGGGTGCCGTCCCGGTAGGTTATGGGAGTGAGTGTCAGATGCAGCTCATTCTCAAATCCATGGGGAAGGAAACAGCAGGTGTATCCGTCGCCCCGATGGATGATTTGCCAGGCAAAATCAATATAACCGACGGACATTTCCTCCGGGATGATGGCGCCGAAGCGATCCTGCCACCAGTCGGCGAAGAGACGGCGGGTCTGTTCGTTGGTGCTGTACCCGATTCTCTGCATTGAGGGGAGGTCGTCCAGATCAACCGGTTCGCGGGTGACCAGGAAGGCCTGATTCAGGGCGATTCGTTTCTGGTAAACGGCGCCCTCATAGTCACCCCGGACAAATCCCACATCCACCGTTCCGTCGAGAACGCGGCGGAAGAGGAGATTGCTGGGTTCATTGATGACCTGAAATGTCACCTGGGGGTGTTGATTCCGATATTTCAGAAGAAGATCCGTCAGTGTGTATTTGCTGAAGGTATAGGAGGAACCGATGGTGATGACGGTTTGCTTTGAGGCGCGGAGGGCAGAGAGTTCCTGCCGGGTTTCTTCCATAAACTGCAGATAAATCCCAGCACGTTCTGCCAGATAGTCTCCTTCGGGGGTGAATGTGAGCCCTTTGGGAGTGCGAAGGAGGATTTTCACCTGAAATTCCTCCTCCATGGCGTGGATGCGCTTGGTCAGAGCCGGCTGTGTCATATAGAGAAGTGCGGCGACCTTTGTCATGTTGGGATTTTTATGCAGTTCGTATAAGATATTCCAGTCCGAGTCCTTCATTGCGGAGCCTCCTGCTTTTCACGGGATTTTCAGAGATCTTCTGACTGGTATTCTACCAGATTTCCATAGACTCAGCAAGAAAGTCCCGGGGAGTGAGCGTCCTCCTCGCCAATGCAGGGAGGAGATTTTTTTGGAGAAAGGACGGAAGTCAGGCTTCCTCCAGCTCCGCCAGCTGCTTCCGAAGATAACGAAGTTGTCCGCCGCTCAGAACCACATCGATTTCATTTTCGGACAGATCCAGAGTTACATAGAACGTAGTGCCCTTCGTAACGTTTCGCACGGCGACGCGCCGGGTCGGAATCTGTTCTGTCAGGTGCTCAATCTCCAGTACATCCAACTGGTCGATCGTGTGGTAGGAGGCAGGATCTTCGAACAGCATGGGAATGATGCCGTGATTCACCAGGTTCCCCTTGTGAATACGGGCGATGCTCTTGGCGATCACACATTTGACACCCAGATACATAGGATTGATGGCCGCGTGTTCCCGGGAGGAACCCTGGCCGTAATTTTCCCCGCCGACAATGATGCTCTTGCCCATCTCTCTGGCGCGGGAGGCGAAGGTGGGGTCATAGCGATGGTAGCAATATTGACTCATCAGCGGAATGTTGGAGCGCATGGAGGAAAACTCTGCACTGGCGGGGGTGATGTCGTCGGTGGAGACGTTGTCCCGCGCCTTCAGGCCGACCCCGGCGATCAGATGCTCCTCCGGTGTTTCGGGAACCGGCAGGGGCTGGATGTTGGGACCGCGGGTGACCTCCACCTTCTGTGCTTCTTCCGGAGGGAGCGGCTCGATGAACAGGGAGTCGTCGATCAGATAAGCGTCAGGTTCATGGATGGTTTTCAGGCGGGCGACATCCGTCCCCATGACATCCTCTGCCGCAGCGAAAGTTCCGACGATAGCTGTGGCGGCAGCGCTCTCCGGACTGACCAGATAGATTTCTGCTGTGGGATTGCCGGCGCGTCCTTTGAAATTGCGGTTGGAGGTGCGCACAGCGACGCCGTTGGTGGGCGGCGTCTGGCCGATGGCGCAGCAGGGACCGCAGGAGATTTCCAGCATACGCACACCGGCGGCAAGGAGCATATCAATGTAGCCGTCGCGCAGGAGCTCGCGGTAGGTCTGCCGGGAGGCGATGGCGCAGGTACAGCTGACATCTTCATGAACGTGATGCCCTTCAAAGACCAGTGCGGCACGTGCTACGTCTGTGTAGCTGGTATTGGTGCAGCTGCCGATAAATACCTGCTGAACTTTCTTTTTCTCCGCTTCCCGTAGAGGAATGACATTATCCGGCTGATGCGGGCAGGAGATTAGCGGCTCCAGTCCACTCAGATCAAGCTCGATGCGCTCGTCATATTCGGAATCTTTGTCCGGTAGGAGTTCCACATAGTCCTCCGCACGTCCCTGCGCCGTCAGGAATTTTAGCACCTGTTCGTCGGCCGGGAAGATGGAGGAGGTGGCGCCCATCTCGGCCCCCATGTTGGCGATCGTGGCGCGGGCAGGGACCTCCAGCTCGGCTGCGCCGGGGCCTACGTATTCATAAACATTTCCCAGGCCGCCTTTGATGGTGACGCGGCGCAGCATTTCTAGGATGACCTCCTTCGTATTGCAGCCGGGGCGCAGTTTTCCGGTCAGACGGACCTGCACGATGCGCGGCATCTTCAGACGCATGGGAACGCCGGTCATGGTCGTGGCCACATCCATACCGCCGACACCGATGCAGAGCATACCGATGGAGCCTCCGTGCGGAGTGTGGCTGTCTCCGCCCATGCTGATTTTGCCGGGTATTCCGAAGCGGGCAACATGCAGCGTGTGACAAATGCCGTTTCCGGGGCGTGAAACATAGACACCGAATTTCTTCGCAACAGACTGCAGATAGATGTGGTCGTCCGGCGTCATATTGTTGACGTAAAGCAGGTTGTGATCGAGATAGCTGACGGAGCACTCTGTACGCACCCGGTCCAGTTCCAGCGCCTCGAAGGCCAGATAGGTCATGACTGCGTTAATGTCATGTGTCAGAGTCTGGTCGATCTTGAGGAAGACCTCCTCGCCAGGGACCAGACTGCCCTTTACATAGTGTGATTCGATGATTTTGCGTGTCAGAGATTTTCCCATGCCGATGCCTCCCTTTATTTTCTTAAACCATAACACATCTGAGAGGTTTTGCAGCATAGTGATCTGTTATAGTGCTATTCCGAAGAGGAATGACGGAGCAAAATAAAGGGAACGGTTGAAAAACGGTTTTGAAATTGATATAATATGGAAAAATGGGGGTGACAGAATGACGGTAGAAGAAATGCGGGAACACAAGAGGGAACTGGGATATTCCTATGACTAATAGTCGCTGCTGTCGGGGGTCCCGTTGGGCACGGTGCAGAAGGTGCTGGGGGGAAGCACCCGGGCGCCCCGCTATGAGACACTTCAGGCGTTGGAGGCTGTGCTGCTTCCTGATCGGCAAAAGACTCCTGGTGCTGTTCGGGAGGAAGCGGTGCTTTACGGCTCCAAAGAATACAGGGGACTTCACACGGCGGTGGATTACTACGCATTGCCGGAGGGAACCCACAGGGAACTGATCGACGGGCAATTTTACGAGATGGCGGAGCCGCACGGGCTTCATCAGCTGGTGTGCACAGAGATCGGACGCTTTCTCAGTGAGTATGTGCGGAAGCAGGGCGGTTCCTGTCTTGTCTTTCCTGCACCGGTGAATGTTCACCTGGACGCCGATGATCGGACCGTCGTCGCGCCGGATGTAACCGTTCTGTGCGACCGGGACAAGTTCCGGCGGGGGCGCATCTGTGGCGCGCCGGATCTGGTGGTGGAGGTCCTGTCCCCTTCGACTGCAAAAAAGGACCGCTACCTGAAGCTGTGGAAGTACACAGCGGCCGGTGTGCGGGAATACTGGCTGGTGGACTGGCAGTGCGGACGGGTGGTCGTCTATCAGCTGGACGGAGCGGAGGACGGCCAGGAGATCGCGCTCTACGGTTTCCAGGACGCGGTCCCCGTCGGGATCTGGGGCGGCGCCTGTGCGGTGAATTTCGCGGAGATTGAGGATTTTATCGCTCCTTTGCGGGATTGAGGGCAAGTTCCTCCCGATTTCCGGCATTTTCTCTTCAATTTCTTAAACCATAACACATCTGAGAGGTTTTGCAGCATGGCAATCTGTTATAGTGCCATTCCGAAGAGGAATTGCGGAGTGGAGGGATGGTCATCTGAATGGCAGATGATATTGACATTATAACGGCATACCGTTATAATGCTTTCAAAGAGAACGAAAAGGAACAGAACCTTATGATTATCACAGATTTACTGCAACAAAAACATATGACAAAGTATCGGCTCGCCAGATACAGTGAGGTTCCTTATACTACTTTAAATGATATCTGCAATGGGAAAACAAGACTTGCCAAATGCAGCGCGGAAACCGTATATCGTCTCGCAAAAGCACTGAATATTCCGATGGAGCAGCTCCTGGAATCAGAAATGGAAAAAAGGTGCTCTTTTGATCTTTTTAAAAGCAATGTCTGTCATAAACTTAAAAACATGGGAGACATTGATTTCCTGATTGATGCCCTGGAGCAGGACGATATTCGGTTGTATTATCAGAAAAAGTGGTATCCGGAAAGCCTGTATTTGCTCGCGATGGTAGATTATCTCAGCCGGGAGAATCAGATTGAATTATGTGAGGAATACAATGATTTGCGCACCCGGAAACTCCCTGAAGTAATTTATCCTGCCGGCATTCTGGCATTATGTGCCGTAGAAAAAAATGACAGGGCAAAGGAACAGGCCAGAAAAGATGCCATACCGGAATTTATGCGGTTCAATATCGTGGAAAGTGAGGTTAGGAATGTCAGCTGAGAACAGTGAAGTCTTTACCAGAGATTTTAGCGAATCAAACAAAACAGACATCAAAATCTTCCGTTCTTGCTCAGCTTCGACAGCGAAAAAAACCGTTACCTGAAGTGGTCGGAATCTGGGACGGCGCCTGCGCGGTGAATTTCGCGGAGATTGAGGATTTTATCGCACCGCTGCGGGATTGAAGCTCTTGACACATCATTTTCCCTGTGGTAGAGTGAGCACGAACAAAATTCATGGGGGAGTAGCAGGCGCCTTCAGGCGCGGATAACGTCGTCATCACGGTCTGGCGGACAGGCCCGGCGTACCCTTTTACTGCAAGACTCATGCAGCTGTGGTTTTCATATACTGCCGTGCATGGAGTCTGCCTGTATACTGAGACAAATGACCCGGATGCGGCGATATACAGACCGTATTCGGGTCGTTGATTTTCATGCAGGAGGGAAAATTATGCTCTATGCGATCATTTTATTCGCACTGACCTATATTCTGATGTTGGCCTTTGGAAATTACCGGGCGCTTATTGCCATGGGCTCAGGGATTCTGTTTCTTCTGACCGGAATGCTGCCGCTTTCGCAGATGGTTGATGCGATCGACTGGAATGTTCTGCTGATGATCGCGGGTATGATGGGGCTGGTGCAGCTCTTTATCGATAGTAAGATGCCCGCACTGCTGGCGGATCTGGTGATGGAGCGGGTGCACAGCGTGCAGATGGCCGCGGTGGCACTGGCTCTGTTCGCGGGCGTCATCTCCGCATTTCTGGATAATGTAGCGACCGTGCTGATGATTGCCCCGATCGCGATGGAGATTTGCCGTAAACTCAAAACCAATCCGGTGCCGTTTATCATTGGAATTTCCGTCTCCAGTAATCTGCAAGGCGCGGCGACGCTGGTTGGTGATACTACGGCGATCATGCTGGGTTCCTATGCGGATATGAGCTTTCTTGATTTCTTTTTCTATGACGGGAAGCCCGGCATGTTCTTTGTTGTGGAACTGGGGGCAATCCTGTCCAGCCTGATCCTGGCCTGGATCTTTCGTAAGGAGAAAGGAACGATCTCTCAGAAAGGTGCCCGGACAGAGGTGGAAGACTATTTTCCGAGTATCCTGCTCCTCGACGTTATCGTCCTCCTGATCGCGGCGTCGTTTATCCCGGACAAACCGGCGGTCACCAATGGTATGATCTGCGTGATCCTGATGGCGGTGGGTCTGGTTCGCAATGCGGTAAAGCAGAAATCCCTGAAAGGACTGACAGAACCCCTGAAAGCGATCGACCTGGATACGATCGGCATCCTGTTTGGGCTGTTCCTGATCATCGGCGGCATCACCAACATGGGGGTCATCGATGCGGCCGCGGATCTTCTGGCGGGACTGGGCGGCGGAAATGTCTTCCTGCTGTACACGATCATCGTGTGGGGTTCGGTCGCAATCTCCGCATTTATCGATAATATTCCCTACACGGCGACCATGCTTCCGGTCGTGGAGGGAATGGCCGCGGCGATGGGGATCTCGCCGACCGTGCTGTACTTCGGACTTCTGTCCGGAGCCACGCTGGGCGGAAACTGCACGCCGATCGGAGCCAGCGCCAATATTACAGGGATCGGCATCCTGCGGCGGGAAGGCTATACCGTCCGCACAAAGGATTTCCTGCAGATCGGGATTCCGTTTACGCTGGCGGCGGTCATTCCGGCGTACATTTATCTGTGGCTGGTATTCGGCTGTTAAAAGACGCCAGTGATAAAGATTTCCAGTCCGATGGCGATCAGGATCACGCCGCCGAGGATCTGTGCCCGGTTAGACAGTCGGGTGCCGAAGGTCTTGCCGATGACAAGGCCTCCCATACAGATGACGAAGGTCACTGCGGCGATAATCAGCGAGGCGGCCAGCGCCATGAGTGCGTTGTAGTCAGCGATGGTGAACCCCACCGACAGCGCGTCGATGGAGGTGGCGACGCCCTGCAGCAGCAGCGCGCCGAGGCCGAGAGAGGTGGTTCCTTCTTCGCCGTCCTGGTTGCGGATGCCGTCGCGGAGCATCTTGCCGCCGATGTAACAGAGCAGAATCAGCGCAATCCAGGGGATTGCCGGTTCGAAGGCCGTGAAATAGCGGATGAGCGTGTGAACACAGAACCATCCGGTCATGGGCATCAGCGCCTGAAAACCGGCGAAGACACCGGCGATGCCGCACATCCGAGTCTTTCTCATCCTCGGTTCATTCAGTCCGTTCGCCATGGATACAGAGAAGGCATCCATCGCCAGCCCCACGCCCAGCAAAACGCTGTTGACAAAAAACAGTGCATTCCATTCCATTGTGTTTCCTCCTCGTTGTGAAAAGCAGCAAGATAAGCAAAAGACCCAGGCACAGCTGAGAGGCTGTATCCGGGTCTTCTTTTCGTGAACAGGATATACGACACCGATGTATGACTTCCTCAGCTATACATGAGTCTCGCAATTTAAAACAAGCCAGACCGCGCGGGTCAGTATGTTGACTTGCTACACACAGGAGTGCGCTTGCTACTCCCTCATGGGGATTTTGCATTTCTCACAGTGTATGCGGAATTTATTCTCTTGTCAAGCATGTTTTTGAGAAAATGCGGGGTGAAAATACATTTTTCGGGAAATGTATAAGGCAAATTTCTCCCGTAATTCTGTTGTCTTTTTCTGAATTTTGTGTATAATAGAGATAGGTAAACAGGCGACATCCTGTTGGTGTGACTGGCACCTAAAATCCGAAAGTGCTGCCGGGCATGGGACCGGAAAGTTGGTGGGCAACAGAAAAACCC
>JAJQDL010000178.1 GCA_021202235.1 Lachnospiraceae bacterium | reverse complement strand
ATTGTGAGATTTGCGCATACCGACAGATGCTAGATTTTTTTTTTAATTATATGTGGAGAACCGCGATCTGTTACAACTACTGCGGCGGCAGCGTCTTTGTCTCTGTTCTTCCCGCGAAGGATACGGTGACTCTCAGTGTGCAGGATACGGGCATCGGCATCCCCGAGGAGCAGCAGGAGCGCATCTTCGAGCGCTTTTACCGGGTGGACAAGGGGCGTTCCCGCACCGTCGGCGGCACAGGCCTCGGTCTGGCCATCGTCAAGCACATCGCCGCGCAGCACGGCGCCGCCATCACAGTCCGCAGCGAAGTGGGGAAGGGCTCCGAGTTTCGCGTGGTGTTTCCAAGAAGGATTCCCGGG
Organism: Lachnospiraceae bacterium; assembly: GCA_021202235.1. GTDB lineage: Bacteria > Bacillota > Clostridia > Lachnospirales > Lachnospiraceae > UBA3305. The sequence continues at coordinate 7,258 of JAJQDL010000178.1, read as the reverse complement.
CAGACGCCGGAGGCGAAGGAGGGAGGAGGCGACGAGGCATGAAAAACTGGAAACGGATTTTTCTGATCGGGGGCCTTGTGGCCCTTTCCTCGCAGCTCTATGTAAATCTGTTCACGGACAGCTTCCGCATCTCGGGGGCGATCGTTCTGCTTCCGGTACTGTTGGTGACCGCAGGCCGGGACCTTTCCTCTCTCCGTATCTGTACGGTCACCGCCGGACTTGTCTTTCTCCTGCGGTTTGTCCTGGCTTTTTGTGGGGGAAGCGTTGCGGGGGAAGCCGCTGTGAGGCTTCTGCCGAATGCTGTCTTCTATCTCTGCTATGGCGTCCTGTTCTGCCGTCTGGTTCCTCATCCGCACATGGTTTCACGCCGCACACTGATTCCCGCCATTTATGTCTGTGATCTGGCTTCCAATCTGGTGGAGCTTTTTCTCTCCGAGGGGGCGGCCTTCGGAGAGGCCTTTTTTCCGGAACTGCTTTCTCTGGCTCTGATCGCGCTGGCCCGCACGCTGCTGGGCGGTGGGCGCCTGGCGGCCGGAACATGGTATCGGGCGCTGCTGCGGCGCGAGGAGCATGAAAAGCGCTACCGGCGGCTGTTTCTCATGACCTCCGATCTGAAAAATGAAGTGTATTTCATGAGGAAGAACTCCGAGGAGATTGAGTCGGTCATGGGAAATGCCTATCGGCTCTATGAGCAGCTTTCTGATCTGGAGGTGCCTGCGGAGGTGAAGCAGCTGTCTTTGGCCATCGCACGGGACGTTCACGAGATTAAGAAAGACTATTTTCGCATCATTCAGGGGATTGAGGCGGAGATCGCCGAGGAATATGACGAGAAGCGGATGCATTTCCGGGATATTCTGCGGATCCTCGAGACAACGACCGCGCAGGCGCTGGGGGAGGCGGAGGCTTCTGTGCGACTGGATTTCCATTGCGGCGACGACTTTCAGACGCAAAAGCACACCGCACTGACGGCGGTTCTTAAGAATCTCGTGACCAATGCCGTTGAAGCCATCGAAGGGGCGGGCGGCTCCGGGGGCGTTCAGGTGGAGGAGCGCCGGGAAGGAGATGAGTATCTATTCATTGTCTCCGATGACGGACCGGGCATCGCGCCCCGACATCTGCCGCATATTTTTCAGATGGGGTATTCGACCAAGTTTGACGAGAAGACAGGGAATATCTACCGTGGCGTAGGTCTGTGGGGCGTACGAACGGCGGTGGAGGAGCAGTTTGGGGGAAGCATCGAGGTGGCATCCGAGCCGGGCGAGGGGGCTGTGTTCACTCTCCGCATCCCGGCCGCTTCTCTGGAGGAGGTGCAGAATGAGAATTTACATCGTGGAGGATGACATCTCGGTTATCCAGGTGCTGGAGGATATCATCGAATCCCAGGATCTGGGGGAGGTGTGCGGCGACTGCGGCGGCGAACCGGCGGATGTCATGGAAGTGCTTCATGCGGTGCCCGACGTGGTGCTGGTGGATTTCCTCATGCCGGTGATGGACGGCGTAGAGTTCGTGCGGGAGCTGCGAAAGTGTGATACCCGGATCAAATGCATCATGATCTCCCAGGTTTCCGCGAAGGAGCTGGTCGGCAAAGCCTATACGGCAGGGGTTGATTTCTTTATCAGTAAGCCGATCAACCTCATCGAGGTCTGCTCTGTGCTGAGAAACGTCGAGCAGCAGATAAAGAACGAGAGGACGCTGAACAATATCCGGCGTATGTTTGAAAATGAAAGGCCGACGGTGACAGAACATACGGAGGACGCGGGCGATGCCTATCGCCGGAAAGTGCGTTATGTGCTCAACCGGATCGGCATCTCGGGTGAGAAGGGGGCGCCGGACATTGTGCATGTCTGTGAGTACCTGCATGATAATCGTCTGACTGTTTCCCAGAAGAGCATCTCCCGGATCTGCGAGGCGCTCGACGACAGCCCGAAGAACATGGAACAGCGCATCCGGCGCGCCATTGCCACGGGGATGACCAATGTGGCGCATATGGGCATCGAGGATTTCATGAATGAGACCTATACACGCTACGCCGGAACACTGTTTTCTTTCGAGGATGTGCGCGCGGAGATGGACCATCTGCGTGGCCGCCGTCCCGGCGGCGGGAAGGTCAGTGTCAAATGCTTCATCGATGGCCTGATGCTGGATGTGGAACAGAACGGCTGAGACGGAAAGTGAAACAGAATGATTCATTGAAAAAAAGTCATGGATTTTTGCAGAAATCTGTGACTTTTTTTGTATTTTTTTGAAGGAAGCTTTTTATAGTACCTCTGACAGATGAAAAGGAGCAGAGCTGTGTGGGGACACGGATATTTCGCGGATGCTTTGACGGCGCTCCGCCTGCTCATGAGAAGAATGGAGGTACGGGTACATGATGTTTGAACTTGAGCTTGATATGTATCAGGCGACCGCGGTGGCGGCGCTGGTGCTGCTTCTGGGGCGTTTTCTCGTTAAAAGGGTGGGGTTCCTGAAACGCTACTGTATCCCGGAGCCGGTGGCCGGGGGCGTGGTTTTCGCTCTGGCTCATCTGGCGCTCCGTCAGGCGGGAATCGTGGAGATTTCCTTTGACAACACGCTGCAGACCTTTTTCATGACGGTTTTCTTCTGCAGCGTCGGATTTACGGCCTGCTTCCGTATGCTGAAGAAGGGAGGCATTCAGGTCGCCCTCTTCCTGGGGCTGGCGGCTTTGATGTGTGTGCTACAGGATGCCCTCGGCGCCGGTATCGCGTCGGCCTTCGGTCTCAACCCGCTGCTCGGTCTGGCGACCGGTTCCATCCCCATGGTTGGCGGGCACGGAACAGCTGCCTCCTTTGGTCCGCTGCTGGAGGAGGCCGGCGCGTCCGGTGCGAATGCGGTGGCTCTCACCTCCGCGACCTTCGGCCTCGTGTCCGGATGTCTGATCGGCGGTCCTATCGGTGTCTCCCGCATCAAGGCGCGGAACCTGCATTCGAAGGACGCGATCCCGGCGCCGCTCAATGTCACCGTCGAGAAGGATGACGTCACCGGCACCATTGATTCCCGGCGCTTCCTCGACGCAGCGCTCTATCTGGCCGTGGCAATCGGGGTCGGAACGATCGTATCCGCCTGGCTGGGAACGCTGATGACCTTCCCCAGCTACATCGGCGCGATGGTCGTCGCTGCCGTCCTCCGCAATGTGGCCGACGCGAAGGAGTGGGAGCTGCCCATGGATGAGGTGCGCACCTTCGGAGAATTCTCTCTCTCCCTGTTCCTCGGCCTGGCCATGATGAGCCTCAAGCTCTGGCAGCTGGCTGATCTGGCGTTCCCGATGCTGATCCTGCTCCTCGCGCAGACCGCCCTGATGATCGTCTTCGCCTATTTCCTCGTCTTCCGTGTGCTGGGCAGCAATTACGACGCCGCCGTCATGACCTCCGGGTTCTGCGGCTTCGGCATGGGCGCGACGCCTAATGCCATGGCCAACATGCAGGCCATCACTGACAAATACGGTCCCGCACCGACGGCTTACTTCGTGGTGCCGCTGGTGGGGAGCCTGTTCATTGATTTCGTGAATGCGCTGATCATTACCGGCTTTATGACGGTGCTGGGGTAAGAAGCTCCAATCATTGCTAAACGTGTGCCATTGGCATACTGCAATGATGAGAAAGTAAACGATATAAAATCATTTGATGTTAAAAAAGAAAAAACCGCCGCATTTGGATGCTGTAAATCCTGTGCGGTGGTTTTTCTGTTCTTCGTATTACTGCGTATACACTTCGCGCCGGTGTCCGATGGACATAGCCAGAATGACAAGTCGGCTGTCTTCAATCTGGCAGATCAGGCGGTAGTCACCGATCCGGTAGCGCCATTGTCCTCTGCGGTTTGCAGTGAGTGCTTTCCCGTGTATTCGGGGATCTTCGCAGCCAATGAGATGATGGTCGATCCAGGCTTTGATCATTCGTTGCGTGTATCGGTCCAGTTTTTTAAATTCCCTGTCGAAGCGATCGGTGGTTTCTATCCGGTATGTCATAACTCAAGCTCCTGCCACAGATCCTCGATGGGGCGACTTTTCTTCCCGGAATTTACATATTCGTTATAGGACTCATCGGCCACGGCGATATCGTACTCCTCCTCAATTTTTTCAAAGAGAGCTTTTTTAAAAGCTTCCCCCAGAGACAGGGAATGAAGCTTCGCGTAGCTCTCGGCCAGACCTCTTTCCTCGGCAGTCAGTCGAATCGAAAAACTCATAGGAATCCCTCCTTTTGTAATACAGTGTACTACGCTCTCGGCTGAATGTCAATCTTATCTTCACCCTTCACAAAAATACAGGGCTTTTAAAGGAGATTTTCACAAAAATACAGGCATATTTTGCTCAAAAATCACATTTCTGTATTTTTGCAGAAGCATCTTCTCCAGCGCGGAATTCCGGCCCGTCTGTCAGGTAGCGGTCAGGCGGGCAGCCGTAGAACTTCTCGAAGGTCTTGATGAAATGGTAGGTGTTGTTGAAGGCCAGCTTCGGGGCGATCTCCTCGGCGCGCAGGTGCTGATCGAGGATGTAGGTGCGCGCCTGGCGCATCCGGCAGTAGATCAGGTAATGGATCGGCGAAGTATGATAAGTCTTGGTGAAGACGCGGAAGATGTGGGACTGGCTCAGGTGAAATTCCCGTGAGACATCCTCCATTGTGACGGGATTGCCGATGTTCTGCTGCAGATATGTGAGGATATCGTTGGCATAAATCGGCGCGTTAGTGGGAATGGTCAGTCCGTGTTGCAGCAGCTCCTCGGCAGCCAGCTGGAGGGCGGGTTGAAGGATGGACTGCGTGAGATCGTCGATCTTGCCGCTGTGCTTCTGCGCCTGATTAAAGGCCAGATCAATCAGAGAGCAAATTGTTGGAACGGAAGCCGCGTCGGAGACGACGGTCGTGGGGAGGGCCTGGAGACGTTCCCAGAGGGGAACATCCTGCCGGGAGGCGCGAAAGCGGATGGAATAGAAGGCGAGCGGCGCGGAGGTGCCGTCGTCTCCCGTGTGACAGTGCGCGATGCGCGGGGGAATCAGACAGAGGCTGCCTTCATGCATCGGCTGCATGCAGCCGGGCAGATTCAGGAGGCTGGCCCCGTCGGGCAGGAAGAACAGTTCGTATTCGTCTTCATGAAAATGCGGATATTGTGTCCAGGGAAAAGGCCGCTCCATGTATCCCAGCTGCGTGACGGGGAGGAACGGCGGCTGGAAGAAGGGGGAGGCGGAAAGCTGCGGGTCTTCGTAGATAAACATGGGAAGCACTCCTCTCTGTGGAAATGCAAAAGTAAAAATCGCGGAAAGTATAACATCGCTTTTTGGATATGGCAAGGTTATAAAAAGGCAAAATACGGGAAAATAAGAGAGTCTTTTTAAAACGGAAGAGAGCAATTTTGATAAAAACGGAGATAAATGGGGAAAAAGAGGGAAAAAGATGAAAATATGAGAAGATTCTTGATACATAAGGGAAGCATTTATTTTGAAACTGTGATATGATTTTTACGAGGAGAACCCGGCCCGGCTTTTCGGAAAGCAGGAGGACGGGAGTAAAGCCTGTCGGTAGCGGTACAGGAGGAAGGAATCTTCGTATGAATAAGAAAACAGTGAAATTCCCCTGCGGGGCGGTGACGGGGAACCGGACAGACTGGGGATATGAATTTCTTGGTATTCCCTATGGCAGGGCGGAACGTTTTTGTCCGCCCCGGTCTGTGACGTGGAAGGGAGACCGGGATTGTACGGCGTACGGCGCACCCAGTCTGCAGCCGAATTTTCTGGGGGTACATCCGGAGGGAATGGAGTTTTCGGCGGTGGGAAGCGAGGACTGCCTGTTTCTCAATGTGTGGACAAAGCATCTGAATGTAGAGGACTGCTGTGAGGAATGGCCGGTGGATGCCGTACGCAGGCCGGTGGTGATTTATATTCATGGCGGCGCTTTTCAGGTTGGGAGCGGCGGTGATCCGGCCCGGAGTGGAGAGAAATTTATTGCGGAACGTGATTTTGTGTTTGTGTCGGTGAATTATCGGCTGGGGGTTCTGGGATTCCTGCGCCCGGAGGAGGGCGCGTATACCTGGAATAACGGGGCGAGGGATGTACTTCTGGCGGTAGAATGGGTGCAGAAGAACATTTGTGCTTTCGGCGGAGATCCGGACAATATCATTTTGATGGGTATTTCTGCAGGCGCCAAGATCCTTGGTTCTCTGCTGACGCGGCCGGAGATCCAGACCTCCTGCCGGAAGGTGATTCTGGAAAGCGGCGCCATGCAGTCCTTCCGGGATTGCCATACGGCAGAGACAGTCTGGAAAGAATATTGTGAATATCTTCCAGAGGGGAAGTCAATGGAGGAGCTTACCGGCGAGGAGATCGTGCGGGCGCAGGCCGCTTTCTGTGACCGGGAGGGGAGTACCTGTTTCTTCGGACCGGTATGCGATGAGGAATTTTTCTTTTCTGACTGGGAGGAGCGCTGGAAGCACGGACAGGCCTGGCACGGTTCTGCTGTGCTGGGGTCCGGAAGGCGTGAACTGGCGGGGCAGGCGGGAAGCGAGGCATTCCGCCGGGATCCCGAACCGATTTTGTTTTCTCTTTTTGGAGAGAACGGGAACCTGGCCCGGGCACGGTACGAAGCCCTGCCGGAAGGGGAAGAGTCCTGGATTCGGGTGCTTTCCGATTTTATGTATCGATCCTACACAGACGCCCTGGCTGAAGCGCTGTGGAAGGAAGATAATCCGGTCTGGGTGTATTCCTTTGAATTTCTCCCGGCGCGTCATGGCATGGGATTCCATTTCCTGATGAATCAGTGGGATAACAGGAATCTGGGCGTGGAAGAGGAACGGCTTCCGGAGGCGGAGCATCTGGCTGCTCAGATGCGGCGGGAAATCCGGGATTTTATAGAGACAGGACGGCCGGGAGAATCCTGGGAGCTTTATGAAGGAGTGAATAAGAGGATCTATGGCAGCGATGTCCGTATGGAGCGCCGGGAGAAAGACAGCCTGACAGTTCCCTCGGCACAGGCTTATGTGAGGAGATAGGAGCCGATTCAGTTGTGCGCATTTTTATCTCAAACCGAATGACAGGAACAAATAGCCGCTTTCGAAAGAAAGCGGTTTTTTGTTGCTTCTGTTTCTTTGGCTGATTCGTCCGAAGAGAGAGGACGTGAAGAAAATGTGGTAGAAATATTTCTGGAAAAGATAGGAATTTTGTTAAAAATGATAAAATAGCGAAAAATAAGACGAAAATATGCCAAATATGGGTGAAAAATATACCGATTAGGAAGCATAATTTTGACAGGCTATG
>JAJQDL010000095.1 GCA_021202235.1 Lachnospiraceae bacterium | reverse complement strand
TTTAACATCTGTTCGATTGCAGCATTCATTTACGCATCCTCCTCAGCATTGCCGCCAGCTTTTTCACATTGGTGGAATGATAGTGCTCACTCAACCGTTCGGCCTTCTCTGTGTCCAGTTCTGAAAGGGCGGATTCCTCAATGCGCAGATCTTCAAATAGCAATTCCGCAAGTTCGGTGGCATTGTCCACCGGGGACATAGTGTACAACTTGTCGCATAGGGCTTTTTCCGGGTTTGCAATTCGATAAAAATAGTCGCCTTCTTGTATTAGCGCCAGTTCCAGCGGAAACGCAGTAGACGGAACATCCCGATAAGTGAAGGTTCCAAAGATGTTTTCATAGCGCTTCTTCTTTTTCTTCTCAAACGTCGCGCAGGTGACGGTATATACAGCCTCTGGAATCAGGCCATGATAACTCAGCGCATAGTCGAAGGAAATATAGGACGGGCCATAAATGCTCCCCGCCAGCAGATACGCTGGTGTATTCCGGCATGTTTCATATATTCCCTTTGTAATGGAGAAACATTCCCCCTTCTTGACCATACGGGAAAGTTTGCTCTTAGGATTGGCGTAGCAGCTTAATTCCTCCAGCAACATATCGGTTGTTTTGATCATATTTTCACCTCATAGTCTCATTATATGATACTGTGAGGTGAAAATCAAGCGTTATTTTGAATGTGATGATTTGAGTGACATAAATTTTCGTTCAAGCTCTCTCGTGTTGTAGTTCATCCCGCACCTCTGTTTTTATGAAAATCTGTGATGCATCATATTTTATCATAATGTTTTTTTCCTCGTCAAGGCACCATACGCTACAATACAGAGCATTTTCTCCCCACGTTTTCTCCCCACGCTGACCATTTTCATAAGTCGTTTATTAAAGGGAATAGCGCCGCAACCGCGGTTCAGAGCTTCTTTGGCCACTGTATTTGAATAATCTTCCTGGTGTGTTTTTGATAAATTTTTGATAAAATAACGATAATAAAATTCAGGAGGTGTTACTATGATTCAGATTCGTCCGGTTTCCGACTTAAGGAATAAATTTCCTGAAATTGAGAATATGGTCAGGGAAGGGCAGCCCGTCTATTTAACGAAGAATGGTTATGGTTCTATGGTTGTCCTGAGTCTGGAACAATATTCTGCTCTCACAGATGATATTGAAATAAAACTTGATGAAGCAGACAGGCAGACTGCAGATACGGCCAAGCGGTTATCTCATAAGACAGTATTTGCTGATGCAAGGAGAGCCGCCCATGCCAAATGAAACGTATCAGCTCCGTTACCTTCCCCACGAACCCATTTTTAAGAAATTCCAGGATTCATCATATATTTTCCTGTTTTTTGTCAATGAAAAACCTCTCCCTGTATCAGGAAGAGGTTTTTATTATCAGCCCTCGCAGGGCGGCAGCGCTTCCGCATACTGTACGAATTCCTCAAAGGTCCCGTGACGCCAGGCTCCAGGCCCTTCTCCCTTACGGTCGATCAGATAGTCAGTGATCAGCCAGGTCTCCAGGCCCGCCGCCGTGGCGGCCTCCATGTCGTCGCGGATGTCGTTTCCCACCATCATGCAGTCCGCCGGAGCCAGCCCCAGCTGCTCCGTTAGCTCCGTGAAGTATGCCGGATTGGGCTTGCAGCGGCGGCTGTTGTCAAATGTCGTGACACAGACGAAGTCTGACGGAGCCAGTCCGGCCCAGGACATCCGCTGATATGTAGCCATCCGCGGGAACAGCGGGTTGGTGGCCAGCACCAGCCGGTAGCCTTTCTCATGCAGTATGTCCACCGGACGTCTGGAATTTCTGCCGGGGGTCACAGCGGTACAGAGCGTTGGGTGTTTCTCCGCGTAGAACTGGTACAGCTCCAGCTCATGCTCACAGAGATCCGGATACGCCGCCTGTCCGAACACAGACCAGAAAACTTCCTCGTTGTTCTGCTCCGTCTCGTTTTTCATAGAAGCGAGGGTGGCCTGCAGCAGACCGTCGGCCACCCGCTTCGCGTCATAACCCAGGGATGCGAAGTGCCCCGCCAGGAGTCGGATGTATTGTCTTACGTAAGTATCCTGATCCATGGGCAGCAGCGTCCCGTCCAGGCCAAACAAAATCGTATTCATGCACTTCTCTTAGTCGATGGCGTTCACCATGTCGGAGAGAACCTGTCCCAGTGCCTCGGAACGGGCCGCGGCATCCTCGAAGGAGCTTCCCTTGACGCCATAGTACAGCTTGATCTTGGGCTCGGTGCCGGAAGGACGCACGCAGCACCAGGCATTATCCTCCAGATCATAGTAGAGCACGTTGGAATTCGGCAGGCCCGTCGCCGTCACTGCGCCGGTCTCCATGTCCTTCACGGTATCCAGCTTGTAGTCTCTCTTCGCCAGCACGCGGTAGGCTCCCAGAGTCTTCGGCTCCTCCTCGCGCAGGACGGACATGATCTTCTGAATCTTCTCCAGGCCGTCCAGCCCCTTCAGGGTGATGGAGATGATGTTGTCCTTGTAGTAGCCCAGCTCGTTGTAGATGTCGAGCATGGCATCCCACAGCGTCTTGCCCTGGGTCTTATAGTAGGCGTCCGGCTCGCAAAGAGACATGCTTGCGTCGACGGCGTCCTTGTCGCGGGCATGGGTGCCGATCAGGCAGCCATAGCTCTCCTCAAAACCGAAGAGGAAGGTGCCCTTGCCGGTGTCCTCGAACTTCTTGATCTGCTCGCCGATGTATTTGAAGCCGGTCAGGGTCTCGATAAATTCCACGCCGTACTTCTTCGCGATGGCGCCGGCCAGATTGGTGCTGACGATGGTGCTGATGAGAGCGCCGTCCGCGGGCAGGCCCCTCTGCTCCTTCCACTGGCTGATCTCATAATCCGCCAGCAGGCAGCCGGACATATTTCCGGTGAGGCACTGATACTCTCCGGCCGCATCCTTCACGTACACGCCCAGACGGTCGGAGTCGGGGTCCGTCGCCAGGACCAGGTCCGCGTTCTTCTCCTTCGCCAGCTTCAGCGCCAGCTCGAAGCACTCGGCGGCCTCGGGGTTGGGATAGCTGACCGTAGGGAAATCTCCGTCCGGCAGCTCCTGCTCCGGCACGACATAGACGTTCGGGAAACCGATCTCCGCCAGGATCCGGCGCACCGGGACGTTCCCCGCGCCGTGCAGCGGATTGTACACCACGGTGATATCCTTACCGACGGCATCGATGCAGTCCTGACGCTTGATCTGCTTCTTCAGCTCACGCATGTAGGCTGCGTCGCACTCCACGCTGATCGTCACATAGAGCCCCGCGGCCTTTGCTTCCGCCTTATCCATGGTCTTGCAGTCGGCGTAGTTGGTCACGGCCTTCACCTCATCCATGATGCCGGTGTCGTAAGGCGGCGTGATCTGCGCGCCGTCCGCCCAATAAGCCTTGTAACCGTTGTACTCCGGCGGGTTGTGGCTGGCGGTGACATTGATGCCCGCCGTGCAGCCGTAATAGCGCACCGCAAAGGAGAGCTCCGGCGTCGGACGCAGCGTATCGAACACGTAAGCACGGATGCCGTTGGCCGCCAGCGTCAGAGCCGCCTCGTCGGCAAATTCGGTGGACATCCTCCGGGAATCGTGCGCGATGGCCACGCCCATGGCCTCCGTGCCCTGCTTCTTGATAAAATTCGCCATGCCCTGGGTCGCCTTACGGACCACATACTTGTTCATGCGGTTGGTGCCGGCGCCGATGATGCCCCGCAGGCCGCCTGTGCCGAATTCCAGATCCGCATAGAAGCGCTCCTTAATCTCCTTGTCGTCGTCACGGATGGCCGCCAGCTCCGCGCGGGTCTCCGCATCAAAATAAGGGTTCGTCAGCCATTCCTGGTAAGACTCTAAGTATCCCATGTTACGTTCCTCCTTCTCCCCCCGGCACGACCGGGAGCTATCGTATATGACACTACGGATTGCTCCGCGCTTCGCGCTCCCGCAATCCTAACAACATTCAGAATCCGCTCATTTTGGCCAATGCTTTAGCCAAAATGGCTACTTCTTCATGTTGTTGCGGTCCCCAAGGTCATGAATTGGAACGCACACCCGAAGGGCGTACCTTGTGTAAGCGTTCCATTCCTGACCTTTTGTCCCTTGTGTCACATTATACTTTTTTCTCGCGGTAAAGTAAAGACGACTCACCGAAAATCTTCTTCACATCCGGCCAATATTTTCTTCCATAAAGCGCAGGAACGCTTCCCGCCCTTCCTTCTGGGCGGCGATGGCGCGCAGCTTCTCCAGGTTCCGGGCCGGCATCCAGGATTTGCGGTGGTTATAATAGAAATTCACCTGCTTCCAGAATTTCTCCGGATAGAGGAAACGCAGATACAGATAGGAAAGAACGTCTTGTGACAGAGGGAAGATCCGGTCGTAGCGCGTCAGCATTTCCCGCGCCAGCGCCGCATCCCAGCCGCTGTTCTCCATCGTTTTCCGCAGGAGCAGATACAGGTCCTCCTGATAGACGCCGTGATGAAGGCGGCCGAAATCGGAGAGAAAGAGTCCGTCCCGTCCCCGGAAGAGATGATGACAGGCATAATCCCCATGACAGAGGCCGTCCTCTGCGGGGGCCAGCGCCTCCATAAGCTTACCTGCCTCCTCCGCCTGAGGCAGGTAAGCGGCGAATTCACTTAAAAGAGCGATTTCCAGCTCGGATTTTCTCCGGATCCTGCGGATAAAGTTCCGGGCCCGCGTCATTTCCCGGGTATGCCGGTGCATTTCCGCAGCCGTCCGGTTCTCCGCAGACGAAGATACCGGTATGCCACCTGTCGTCTCACTGCCTGCATTTCCTCTCTTCGCCGGATTCCCTGCCGGACACGGAGCATCGCCTCCACACAGTTCCTGCCCTCCGGTCGCACCAGGGATGTCATTTTCCTCCTCAGTACGCAGGCCGATGCCGTTCTCCTCCCGCCGCTTCTCTTCCCGCTGACGGGCGGCCTCCCGCTCCTCCTGCCGGATCTGCTCCCATTCCTGCCGCCAGGTGATCTCCCAGGCAGCCAGATCTTCCTTCATCTGCCGAAAAATCTCATGCAGCCGCGCCAGAGCTTCGGCGGCGAGCAGAACATCCTCCCTCTCGTCCCGGCTGCACTCCCGTCCCTCCTGCCAGGTGCGCAGCAGATAGTAACGGTAGTCGGACGAGCGCGACAACAGTCTTTCTTCCCGGTTACACACATACGTCTCTGTCCGGACGCCTCCGCATTCCCGGCAGCGGTCCAGGATCCACGCTTCCCACTGCAGCCGCTCCTCCGGGACAACACGCTCCTTCAGGAGATAAAGCTCCCGCCCGGTCTCACAGAGGAAGGCCCCTCGAAACCGGGTGATCTTCCTGACCTGCATTTCGTACTGCTGCAACACTTCCCATTCCCGCTCGTTCACACACAGACCTCCCACCGGCTCCGCCGTTTCCCTTTGCCGTCACAATCTAGCATATGACCCCTCTCCGCCATTTATGCGCCGGGGAAAGAGGAAGCGAAAACGCCGGGAGGGGTTGAAAAACAGAGCCTTATTTTGTATGATGACGATGTCGGAATCAAAATCAGGCATCGACTCTCTGCGATGCAGAGCGGTTTCATGAGCCTCAGAAATCATGATTTTGAGAGCCGGGGCACCATACTGATCACAGAAAGGCAGCGCAAGATGCACATTGAACTTCCTCCTCAGGTACAGAATATCCTCCGGATTCTTCGCGAAGCCGGATTCGAAGCCTACATCGTCGGCGGCTGTGTCCGTGACGCCCTTCTCGCCCGCGAACCGGGGGACTGGGATATCACCACCTCTGCCTCGCCGCAGGAGGTCAAGGCTCTGTTCCGCCGCACCATAGATACAGGCATTCAGCACGGCACTGTGACTGTTCTCATGGGTGGAAACGGCTACGAAGTCACCACCTACCGGGTCGACGGCGTCTATGAAGACGGACGGCATCCGAAGCAGGTCTCCTTCACCCGCTCTCTGGCCGAGGATTTAAAACGGCGGGATTTCACGATCAATGCCATGGCCTACCACCCGGAGGAGGGCATCGTCGATCTTCACGGCGGTCTGGCGGATCTTGCGCACGGCGTCATCCGGGCCGTGGGAGATCCGCGGGAGCGCTTTCAGGAGGATGCGCTGCGCATCCTCCGTGCGGTCCGCTTCTCGGCACAGCTGAACTTCACCATTGAAGAAGAGACTCTGGCGGCCATCCGGGCCTTCGCCCCCCGTCTGACCCTCATCAGCCGGGAGCGGATTCAGGTGGAATGCCACAAGCTTCTGCTCTCCCCCCACCCTGAGCGTTTCCTCACTCTGTATGAGACAGGGATCACCGCCATCCTCTTTCCGGAATTCGACCGGATGATGGAAACGCCGCAGAATCACCCCTACCACTGCTACAGTGTGGGACTTCATACAATTGAGACCCTGAAAGCGGTTCCCGCCGACCCGGTGCTGCGCTGGGCCGCCCTGCTCCACGACGTCGGAAAGCTGTCCACGCACACCGTCGATGAAATAGGCATTGATCATTTCCACGGCCACGCCGTCGCCAGCGCCGGATTCGCCCGCCGTTTCCTGCGGGATCTGCGCTTTGATAACCGGACGGTCCGTCTGGTGACTCTTCTGGTTCGCTATCACGACTATAAGCTGGGCATGAGCGAGGAAGATCTGCGGCGCACTATGTACCGGGTAGGTGCGGAGAATTTTCCCAGACTTCTGACCCTGCGCCGGGCCGATGCCGCCGCCAAGAGTCCTCTCGGAAGGGAGCGTCTCCTTCCCTGCTGCGACCGGGCTGAAGCGCTATACGCGAAGATCGTCGCCCGGGGGGACTGCACCAGTCTGAAGGATCTGGCCGTCACCGGGCAGGATCTTATCGCCGCCGGCTTCCGCCCCGGGAAAAAGATCGGGGAGACTCTGGAGCAGCTGCTGGAGCTGGTTCTGGTTCATCCCGAATACAACACAAAGGAGGAGCTGATGCATTACATCACCAGCTCCCCCTCCTGACGCCCCATCCGGGGCGCTTTTTCGTATAGGAAAGTCCTTCGTACTTTCGAAAACCTCCGGCGGATGCGCAAAGCGCATTCTTATTTATTTTGTCATTTCTGCCCGTAATAGGCATTGGCTCCGTGCTTACGCAGGTAGTGCTTATCAAGCAGTTCCTGCTGCATCGGCGGCAGCCCCGGTTCCAGCATCATGGCATGGAAATCCATGAAAGCGACTTCCTCCAGCACCACCGCGTTGTGTACGGCATTCATAGGATCGGTCCCCCAGGTGAAGGGGCCGTGGCTGTGCACCAGCACCGCCGGTACCTGATCCGGATCAATACCCCGTGTCTGGAAGGTCTCGATGATAACATTTCCGGTCTCAGCCTCGTACGCTCCGGCGATTTCCTCCGGTGTCATCCTCCGCGTGCAGGGAATCTCTCCATAGAAATAATCTCCCTGCGTGGTTCCCATGGCGGGCACGCCCCGCCCGGCCTGGGCAAAGGAGGTGGCCCAACGGCTGTGGGTATGCACGATGCCGCCCAGCCCCGGGAAGGCCCGGTAAAGCGCCACATGGGTAGGCGTGTCGCTGGAGGGCTTATAGCGCCCCTCCACCCGGTTTCCATCCAGGTCCACTACTACCATATCGTCGGCCGTCATTCCATCATACTCCACCCCGGAGGGCTTGATGACTACGAGGCCTTTTTCCCGATCGATGCCGGACACATTGCCCCAGGTAAAGGTAATGAGCTGATGCTTCGGAAGCAGAAGGTTCGCTTCCAGTACCGTCTGTTTCAGTTCTTCTAACATGGCACCCTCCTATTTCAGCTTCCAGGCCAGGTCAGACAGGAAGAGGTCGTGCTCCAGAGACTCCACAGTGGTGTCCTTCGTAATGTGTACGAACTCAATATCCATGATCCGTGCCCAGTCGCGCATCTGCTCCGCCGTGACATCATAGCTGAGCACGGTGTGGTGTGCGCCGCCGGCTGTAATCCAGCACTCAACACCGGTGGTCAGACTCGGCTCCGGCTGCCACATGACACGGGCTACCGGCAGGTTCGGCATCTCCATGATCGGTTTAACGCAATGAATATCCTGCACGATCAGGCGCAGACGACCCCCCATATCAATCAGGCTGACCACGATGCCGTCGCCTTCCTTCCCTTCGAACACCAGGCGGGCGGGATCCTCCCGGTTGCCGATGCCCAGAGGGTGTACCTCGATCCGCGGACGGGCCGCGGCCACGCTGGGGCAGACCTCCAGCATATGCGCACCCAGGCTGTACTGATGACCAGGTACCAAATGATATGTGTAATCCTCCATGAAGGCCGAGGCGCCGTTTCCATTTTCACCCATGACCTTCAGGATCGTAGTCATGGCGGCGACCTTCCAGTCACCCTCGCCGCCGTAACCGTACCCCTGCGCCATCAGATGCTGAGAGGCCAGGCCGGGCAGCTGACGCATGCCGTAGAGATCCTGGAACGTGTTGCTGAAGGCCCGGCAGCCTTCCCGGTCCATCATCCGCTTCATGGCGATCTCTTCCCGTGCCTGATAACGCACGGTTTCCAGATCGTCTGTGGCAAAATCATACTGTGCTGCGTAGGTCTCCATCAGGGCGTCGATGTCCGCCTCAGTGACGGCATCCATCTCCTCAACCAGCTGACCCACAGGCCAGGTATTCACCTGCCAGCCCAGCTTCTTCTGAACCTCAACCTTATCGCCCTCGGTGACGGCCACTTCACGCATGTTGTCACCGAAACGCATGACACAGAGTTCCCGGGAAAAGGCAGCCCCCACCGCAGCCTTCATCCAGTCTCCCAGACGCCGGCGGACCGTCTCATCCTGCCAGTGACCGGCAATGATCTTCCGGGCCATACGCATACGGGCGCCGATGAAGCCATGCTCCCGGTCGCCGTGCGCCGCCTGGTTCAGGTTCATGAAATCCATGTCGATCTCCTTGTTGGGGATCTCCACATTATATTGCGTTGCCAGGTGACAGTACGGCTTCTGCAGGTTCGACAGGCCGTTGATCCACATCTTGCTGGGTGAAAAGGTATGGCACCAGGTCACGATTCCGGCACAGGCAGGGTCATAATTGGCTTCCCGCACCACGTCGGCGATCTGCCGGTTGGTGTCTGCCGTCACCTTGTAGACCAGAGGGTAGGGCAGATCCCGGCTCATCGCCTCCGCCATCTCGGCGGCACGAGCGGCCACTGTGCCCAGCACCTCCGGTCCGTACAGATCCTGACTGCCCACCACAAACCAAAACTGATAGTCTCTCATCACTGTTTCTCCCTTCATCCTCGCTCAGTTACAGGATGCGCCGTATACTCCGGTATCCCATTCTTTTATTTGATACACGGATTGCTACGCGCTGACGCATACCCGCAATCCTAACAAATATTTTCCACGGCAGTCCGCTCCACGGCCAGACCCTTCCGATAGCGGGACAGGAAAGCGTCAAAGCCCTTCACATCCTCCGCCTCCGGTTCCACCGTCTCGCAACGTGCACCGGCAAACACCTGTGTTTCCAGATACTCCTCCAGACTCTCACCCTCCGCACGGTTCACCATATAGGCAGCGAGCAGCGCCATGCCCCAGGGGCCGCCCTCTCCGGCTGTCTCCATGACGGAGACCGGCGCGCGCAACGCCGCCGCCAGAATCCGCTGGCCAGCCACGGGAGTCTTGAAGAAACCGCCGTGTCCGAACATCCGGTCAATACGCACCTGCTCCTCCGCCAGAATGTCGTTGCCGATCTTCAGCGTCGCCAGCGCCGCATAGAGCTGAGCCCGCATCAGGTTAGGGTAGGTCAGCCGTCCCTCAGGCGCACGCACCAGCAGCGGCCGCCCCTCAGTGAGGCCTGTGACCGGCTCGCCGGACAGATAATTGTACAACAGCAGACCGCCCGCATCCGCCTCCCCTTCCAGAGCGGTGGCGAAAATGGACGTATAGATCTGATTCATATCGGGCGTCTGCCCCAGGGATGTAAGGAACCCTCTCAGCACCGAAGCCCAGGCATTGATTTCATTGGTACAGTTATTACAGTGAACCATAGCCACCGGTTTTCCGGTGGGGGTGGTCACCAGATCAATCTCCGAGTGCACCCGGGCGGGCAGTTTTTCCAGCACTACCATGGAGAACACGCTGGTTCCTGCGGACACATTGCCAGTGCGGACAGCCACGGAATTGGTCGCCGCCATACCGGTGCCCGCATCACCCTCCGGCGGACACACGGGAATCCCCGCTGTAAGCTCGCCGGAAGGATCGAGCCTCCGGGCCCCCTCTTCCGTCAGAACACCGGCCGACACCCCCGCCGGAAGAACTCCGGGCAGGATGTCCCGCAGCTTCCAGGGATAGTTCCGGGAGGCTATCAGTTCATCGAACTGCGCCATCATGGCCGCATTGTAATCGCCGGTCTCACTGTCAATGGGAAACATGCCGCTGGCCTCTCCCACTCCCAGCACCTTCTCTCCGGTCAGCATCCAGTGGACGTAACCGGCCAGCGTCGTCAGGAAAGCGATATCTTTCACGTGTTCCTCTTCGTTTAATATCGCCTGATACAGATGGGCGATCGACCAGCGCTGTGGAATATTAAAGGAAAACAGCCCACTGAGTTCTTCTGCTGCCGGACCGGTGATCGTATTCCTCCATGTGCGGAAGGGAGTCAGCAGACGTCCCTCCTCACTGAAAGGCAGATAACCATGCATCATCGCAGAAAAGCCCATGGCCTTCACCCGCCGCAGCGTTACACCATACTCCTCCTGCACCTGTTCGCGCAGTGCCGCATAGGCCGCCTGCAGGCCGCACCAGACTTCCTCCAGAGGATAAGTCCAGACGCCGTTCTCATAACGGTTCTCCCAGCCGTAATCACCGGAAGCCAGAGGGCGGTGATCCGGGCCGATCAGCACAGCCTTAATCCGGGTGGAGCCCAGCTCGATCCCCAGGCAGGCCTGCCCCTCCTGAAGCACTGTCTTGTCTTCTTGCCTCATGATTAAACACCTCTTTTTTTACATTCAGGGGTCAGAAACGCAGGATTCCCGCGTTCTGCCCCAACGCGTCATCATTTCTTATTCCGGTCCTTCAGCAGGGCGAACACACTCTGCAGAACGATGAAGAAGCACAGCAAAGCCGCTGTCAGGATATTGGGCCAGGAGCTGGCCAGCTTCCCGTTGGTCTTAACGATTGAAGAAATCGTTCCATTGATCAGCACGCCGAAGAAGGAGCCAATGACGTTGCCCACGCCGCCGGTCAGCAGCGTACCGCCGATAACCGAGGAGGCAATGGCATCCATTTCCAGACCCGTCGCCTGCTGCACACTGCCGGACATCGTATTCAGACAGTAGCAGATACCGCCGATCGAGCACAGGAAAGAGGAGAGAGTATAAGCTTTCATCTTCGTTTTCTTTACATCCAGTCCCATCATGGCTGCCGACTGGGCGCTGCCGCCCACCGCATAGAGACTGCGGCCGAATTTCGTATAGCGCAGCATCAGGAATACAACGATCAGAACCAGCAGAGCCACGACCACGCCGACCCGGATGTAGGGAACCTGTACTACACCCTTGCTGTTGGTATAGCCCAGAAATGCCGGCAGCTTGATCTTGAGGTTCGCCCACTGATAGAACAGCGCACTGTCTGCTTCCGTGATGGAGACCTGCTCGGTGCAGATCACCGCCGTCATACCGCGGGCGAAGAACATACCGGCCATAGTAATGATGAAGGGCTGAATCTCCAGATAGCCGATCAGATAGCCCTGCACCATGCCAAACACCACGCCGATCGCCAGAACCAGGACACACATCACGATGGCATTCATGCCCCATTTGCTCATGCCCACAGACAGCAGCATGCAGTCCATGGCGATCAGAGAGCCAACGGAGATATCGATACCTCCGGTGAGCATCACGCAGGTCATGCCGCAGGCCACGCAGATCAGACCGGCATTGTTAATCAGAATATTCAGGAAGGTCTGCACATGCGTGAAGCCCTTGCCGGCATAGATCGCACGTCCCACGCCATACAGCACAATAAAAAGAAGGATGGTGATCAGAAGAAGCAGTGTGTTGCTGTTGATTTTTCTATTCTCTTTCGTCTTCATGCTTTCACAGCCTCCTTTTCCTTGTGGCTCGTGTGTTTACTGAACCAGGCCTTGACAACCGGAGACTGGATGGCCACGATGATGATAATGACGATTGCCTTAAATACCGGCGCCTGAGACGTCGAAACGCCCATGGCGTACATCGTCGTCGTAATCGCCTGAATGGTATAGGCGCCGATGATGGAGCCTGCCAGGTTGAATTTGCCGCCGCCCAGGCTGTTGCCGCCCAGCGCCACAGCCAGGATGGCATCCATCTCATAGTTCAGGCCGATGTTATTGGAATCAGCACTGGTGATCCGCGAGGAGGCAACGATGCCTGCGATGCCCGCGAAGAGGCCGCAGAGCACATAGCACAGGAAGATGATCCTCTTGGAGTTCAGACCGGCGATACGGCTGGCCTTCTTATTGATACCCACGGACTGAATGTACATGCCCATGGCCGTCTTCTTCAGTACGATCATGGTCACCGCGACACAGACCGCCGCCACGATGATCGGAGTGGGAATCACACCGATGCTGCCGGAGCCCAGCAGACCGTAGGCATCCGTACGGATATAAACGATCATATTGTTGCAGAGCAACAGGCCGATCGAACGCGCCGCCGTATAGAGAATCAGCGTTGCTACCATAGGCTGAATATTCAGATACGCCACCAGGGTCCCGTTGAAGGCGCCGCAGACAGCACCGATGAGGACACCGGCCAGCATACCCACAACCATAGGACAGGCAAAATCAGCCGCCGAAGCTACACTGGTCACGCCGAATCCGGCGATCAGCATACAGCACAAAGAAGCACACAGGCTCATGACGGAACCGACCGAAATATCAGTACCTGCGGAGGCCGAGACAACCAGCGTCATACCGATGGCCAGGATTGCTACCTCACTGCCGCGGTTCAGCACCGTGATCAGACGACCATACAGCACTCCATTCTGAATGGAGATCACGAAGAAATCATAGAAGCGGTTTCCCTGCGCGATATCATAGACGACATTGATGCAGAGCACCAGAATCATACAGAATATCGGCAGAAACAGCGCCTTGCCGGTCAGTTTTTTCAATTTATCATTCATCATTTGCACCTCCCGCGATCGCAGCCATGACCCGCTCCTGAGTCAGCTCTCCGTCCAGCTCGCCGACCTTCTCCCCGTCACGCAGCACTGCCATACGGTTGCAGGTTCGCAGCATCTCCTCAATCTCGGAGGAAATAAACATAACACTCTTTCCCTCCTCCGATAGCTGCACGATCAGTTTCTGAATCTCCGTCTTGGTTCCGATATCGATACCCCGGGTCGGTTCATCCAGAATCAGGAAGTCCGGATCGGTGGCCAGCCAACGGGCCAGAATCGCCTTCTGCTGATTCCCGCCTGAAAGCTGACGGATGGGAGTCTCCCGCGTAGCCGTCTTGATCTGCAGAAGATCGATGTACCGATCGGCGATCTCCTCCTGCTTGGCACGGGACAGCGGGCGCATCATCCCCCGCTTGGCCTGCAGTGCCAGGATGATATTCTCGCGCACCGACAGATCACCGATGATGCCCTCCTCCTTCCGGTCGTCAGGCAGCAGCCCCATGCCCTTATTCATGGCATCGATCGGCTGCTTGATCTTCGCTTCTTCCCCGGCCACCTTCAGCGTCCCGCTCTGTGCGCGGTCTGCACCGTAGATTGTCCGCGCCAGCTCACTGCGGCCGGAACCTAGCAGACCTGTAAGGCCGACCACCTCACCCTTATGAATCTCCATATCAAAGGGTTTTATAGTTCCCTTGTGACTCAGTCCCTTGGCGTCAATCTCCATCGGTGCCCCACTGTAATCCCTGCTTCCCTCCGGCTTGATCGCTGCCAGGTCATCAAAATCCTTGCCCATCATGGCCGCCACCAGCTTGACGCGGGGCAGATCTTCGATTGGATATTCACCCACCAGGGTGCCGTTGCGCAGCACGGTGATCCGGTCACAGACCGCGTAGACCTGCTCCAGGAAATGTGTTACAAAAACAATTCCCACGCCCTGATCCCGCAAACGACGCATCAGGGTAAAGAGCTTCTCTACCTCCGTGTCGTCCAGCGAAGAAGTCGGTTCATCCAGAATCAGAACTTTACAATCCATATCTACGGCCCGGGCAATCGCGATCATCTGCTGAATCGCCAGGGAATAATTCTCCAGGTTCTGTGTAACATCCACCTGGATGTCCAGTTCTTCCGCCAGCTTCGCAGCCTGGCGCACCATGGCCTTCCGATCCACTGTTCCAAGCTTTGTGGTGGGCTCGCGGCCGATGAAAAGGTTCTCCGCCACACTCAGATTGGGGCAGAGGTTCACCTCCTGATACACGGTGGAGATACCCACCCGCTGCGCATCCATGGTCGAGTGGTTCTTCACCGTTCCCTCCACGCCGTCCACATGGATCTCACCGGCCTGGAAATCGTTGATACCGGTCAGACACTTGATCAGCGTGGACTTGCCTGCGCCGTTCTCCCCCATCAGCGCATGAATCTCGCCCTTGCGAAGCGTGAAATCCACGCTGTCCAATGCCTTGACTCCGGGGAACTCCATGGTAATACCGCGCATTGTCACTACAATATCATGTTCCATGCTATCCGTCCCTTCTCTCCTCAAAATCGATGAAGCAGGACGTTTTTCACGCCTGCCCGCTGCGCGGACCAAAGCGGCATCCGCCGCAGAATTTCGCATTCGGTTCTGTGCAGCAGTAAAAGAGGCGGCCCCGGTAGAGCCTGGGGCCGCCCTGAGCTTTCTGTACAAGATCAGTTTGTCGTTCGATACCGTACGGCGAACGCCGTCAGTATATATTCAGTTCTTTATTAGTACTGCGCCTCGACGATCTCGTCGGTTACATACGTCAGTTCCTGTTCTTCACCATTCACGGTGATGGAGGTCAGGACATCCTCCTCAGCCACATACCAGTGCTCAGTCATGTACACAGTGGACTCGACCTCTTCACCGGCTTCCAGGGACTCGATGATTTCAGCCACGAACGGAGCCGCCAGAGGGTTGCACTCAAAGTCAGCATTGATGGAACCGGCCTGGACATACTCAAGACCCGCGGTGCAGGCATCGAAGGAGATCAGAATCACGTCGCCGTCTACGCCGTAGGTGATACCGGCCGCATCCATAGCGGTCATAGCGCCGAAGGCCTCGTTATCGTTCTGGCAGATAACCACGTTGAACTGTCCAGAGTAGCTCTGGCAGTAGGATTCCATAACTTCCTGTCCGCCGGCCTCGGTGAAGTCACCGTCCTGAGAATCAAGGATCGTCCAGCCATAGTTGTCAGCGATCTCCTGGAAGCCCTCGGTACGGCCAAGCTGTGCGGAGGAACCGGTGGTGCCCTCAATCACGAGGATACCGGAGATCTCAATGCCCTTGGCCTCAGCATAGGCGTTCAGCCACTCACCTGCGGCATAACCTTCAGCGGTGAAGTCAGAGCCGACCCAGGCAGTGTAATTGTCAGAATCGTCGATGGTACGGTCGATGACGATAACCGGGATACCGGCCTCTTCACACTCAGTCAGGACAGTGTCCCAGCCGGTGGAGACGATGGGGTCGATGATGACGTAGTCGACATCCTGCTCAATAAAGTTACGGACCGCATCCAGCTGCGCGGCGGAGTCCTGATCGCAGTCCACGAAGACCAGCTCGTAGCCGTTGGCCTCACAGAACACATCCTGGCAGGACTGTGTGGAAGCGGTACGCCAGTCGGACTCATGTCCCACCTGCGCGAAACCGACAGTGATCAGTTCGCCGTCACCGGTTGTGGAATCAGCGGCTTCGGTCTCATCGGTGCCTTCCGT
The DNA here is from genome assembly GCA_021202235.1 of Lachnospiraceae bacterium. Taxonomy (GTDB): domain Bacteria; phylum Bacillota; class Clostridia; order Lachnospirales; family Lachnospiraceae; genus UBA3305. The sequence continues at coordinate 26,145 of JAJQDL010000095.1, read as the reverse complement.
CTCAGCGGCCTCGGTGGCTGCCTCTGTCTCCGCGGCGGTGGTGTCGCTGGAGCTGCTACTGCTGCTGCAGGCTGCCAGGGAAGCGACCATGGCAAGCGCCAGCATCATGGCAAGAAACTTCTTCATGTTACTCTTCTCCTTTCATAATGAGAAATAGTGATATAGTGTATCTCTTCCTCACAGCCGCCGCGCTTCTTCACACGCCGTCCATGCAGAATTCCTTCAATCGGATTCAGGATACTTCCCGGTGTCCCTGTCCGTTCATCTCCCGTTCTTTCTCTGCTGACCAGTCTGTTACCGAGGAGCGCTCTACCACACGCGTCTCAAATTCGTAGGTAATGTCCTTCGTCCGTCCCCGGATCATGCTGAGAAGCTGCTGCGCCGTCTTGGCGCCAAGCCGCTCCTTCGGATGAGGCAGAGAAGTAATCGGTACCTGAGACAATCTGGCCAGATCCGCGTCATCGATACTGATCACCGACATCTTCTCCGGCACACGAACCCCCCGCTCTGTCAGCAGCTGAATCAACTGAAAAGCCACCTGATCATTGTAACAGAGCAAAGCCGTACAGGGCTCCAGACGGTTCCAGAAGTGATCCACACACAGAGAAAGCTGATTCGCTTCATATGAATCAAGCCAGACAATCCTCGCATCCTCCATCGGAAGCTCCGCTTCCCGCATGGCTTTCAGATAACCCAGATACCGGAGTCGACCCTGACCGTCGTCCAGCTTGAGAATGGCCCCGATTTGCCGGTGGCCTCTCTCGGTGAGGTACTTCACCGCCTTGTAAGCCGCCCTCTCGTCGTTCAGCGCCACATGGGGCGCCTCCAGCTCCGGGTAGAAAGCATTAAAGAAAATCATGGGAATCTTCCGTTCCTGAATCCTGCGGTACAGATCCAGGTTGGGATTGGGCAGGCCGCTCTTTGTAGCCTCCACGATCACTCCTGCTACATCGTTTCCTTCGAGAAGATTCTCCAGAACCAGCTTCTCCTTATCCAGCCGGTTGCCCGTGAAAGAAATCTGCACAGAATAGCCATATCTGGACAACTCACTCTCCATTCCCTGAATCGTCCGGGGAAATATGTAGCTGTCTACATAGGTAGATACCACAGCGATCCGGCCGCTTCGGTGAGAAACATCATCCCGCGGTTCTGCAATGTAGGTACCGCTGCCCCGAACCCGAACCACCAGGCCTTCCTCCTCCAGGATCTGAACAGCCCGGCGCACGGTCTGCCGACTCAGTGAGAACATGTCACACAACTCATTTTCTGAGTACAACCTGTCTCCCGGCTGAAGATGTTCTTCGGAAATCAGAACTGCGATTTTCTCCGCCAGCTCCTGATGCTTCGTCTGTTTTCCCGACATATTCTCACCTCCCGCCTCTGTCCTGCGCTGTTCTGTGCTCCTTCCCGGGATATCCCTTCTCGAATGAACTAGTTGAAGTATACAACTTCCTCTCATATATGTCAATACAATTTTTCAAAAAAATAATACAGGTTGGCGATTTGTATTGCATACAACCATCCAACCTGTATCGACATTATTTTCACGGTCGATTCGTTCTGCTCTGAGGTGAGCAGTCTGACCATCTACCAGATCACTTCGTGAGCGCCGTCTCCGGCCTCCGCCACATAGAGCTCCGCCGTACGCCCGGTCTGCCGTCGGTAGCCAGTGAGAACCTGCTCCCGGAAGAGCGCAAGGCTGTTTTCCTCCACAAGGCTGACCGTGCAGCCGCCGAAGCCGCCTCCGGTAATGCGGGAGCCGAGAACGCCCGGCGTCTCCCAGGCCAGCTCTGCCAGCAGATCTGTCTCCGGACAAGATGTCTCATAGTCATCCTGCAGCGAGACATGAGATTCATTCAGCAGCCGCCCGAAGGCCGGAAGATCGCCGGCCTCCAGCGCCTCCACCGCCCGCAGTGTTCTCTGATTCTCATAGACCGCATGACGGGCCCGGCGGCGGCAGGTCTCATCGCGGATGGCATCCTGTATTTCCCCAAACTCCTCCTCGGTCAGCTCCCCCAGCGAACCGAGCTCCCGCACCCGCCGCAGATCCGCCAGCGCCTCCTCGCACTGACGCCGTCTCTCATTGTACGCGGAATCTACCAGACTGTGCTTCACCCGGCTGTTGACGAGAACGATGCGCACGCCCTGCAGATGAATATCCACATGCTTGTATGTAAGTGTATTCGTATCCAGGAGAATGGCGCAGCCCCGCCGCCCCATGGCGCTGGCGAACTGATCCATGATGCCGCAGTGCATGCCGCAGAATTCATTTTCCGCCTTCTGGCCGACGAGTGCCAGATCCGTCAGAGAAAGCCCCGGCAGTTCCAGCAGGTCCCGTGCCATGAGACCCGCCAGCACCTCCAGCGCCGCCGAGGAGGAAAGCCCCGCCCCGCCGGGCAGATTCCCATAGATTAACACATCCATCCCGGCCGGAAGCGCACCGCTTCTCTCTTCCAGTGCCCGGCACACCCCTTTGACATAGTTGGTCCAGCCGTCTCGTGCATCATATACAAGTTCGTCCAGACTGCACTCCACAACGCCCTGCTGCGGAACGTTGACCGAGTAGAGCCGCAGCCTCCGGTCAGCTCTTCGCCGCCCCACGCCCCAGGTTCCCATGGTCAGCGCACAGGGAAATACATGTCCCCCGTTATAGTCCGTGTGTTCCCCGATCAGATTGACCCGTCCTGGGGCGAAAAAGCAGCGAATCTCCCCACCGCCGCCGAACCTTTCACAGAAAAGGCGTTTCAGTTCCTCCGTCTGCTTAACACCGCTCATTCCGCTTCTCCTCACCTTCCGCCCCGGCATGTCCCCGTCCCGCCGGTTTCAGGCGGAGAGGATTGGGCGAATGAATCTGCCTGCATTCTAACAGATTTACGCAGAAGTCACAAGAATTATAAGTTTTAATATACACCCCAGATCACAGGCCAGAAAAAATATTGCGAACAAGTCACTTATAGAGTATAATTTTTTTAGCAAGTAGTTTGGCCAAATAATATTTACCGAAGGGCCATTGCCCTTCCACTAAAATATACGACAGAGAACACGATTGAAAACGAATACCCGGATATATATTGTAACACACAGGAGAACCCTTCATGTTTAAAATCATATATTCAAAAAAAGCCGAAAAATTCCTGAGAAAACAGGATAAACCCACACAACGACGAATCGTCGAAGCCATTTCCAAACTTCCCATCGAGGGTGATATCAAAAAATTACAAGGCACTAATGGTTACCGACTCAGAGTCGGTGATTTCAGGATCATATTTGATGTAAACGGCCTTATTATTGATATCATAAATATTGGAAACCGCGGACAGATTTATAAAGGAGTATAGCAATTATGTCAAATGTTAAAGAAAGAATCTTTGGCGCAGTTACAATTATGAGCGAAGATGAAGCATGGAAAGTATGGAATCTTATCCAGGCAACATTCCGCCTTGCCAACGCTGAAACCGTTGAACCGGAAGAAGACGAAATCATTGCCCTCAGTGCATATAACAATGGCGACTCTGAATATCAGCCAACCATTTCACAGGAAGATCTGATAAAAGAATTGGGACTGTAGAATCCTATCTCCCCTCCTCTTCCCGCAGCAGATCGCGGATCGTCTGCATGGAAATGTCTACGGAGGCAATCTCGTCGGCACAGCGTTTTAATTCCTCCCGCACGATCTTCTCGTAGCTGCCATCGATCGCCTGTTTATACTTCATCTGGTGTTCCAATGCGGCCCAGAAGTCGATGGCGATGGTGCGAAGCTGGATCTCTGCCTGAAGTCCCTTCATCCGGCCGCCGGTAAAGCGCAGGATCAGATGCAGGCTGCGGTAGCCGTTGGGTTTCGGATAGGAAACGTAATCCTTCACCTCCAGCACCTCATAGTCATCCCGCGTCTGCAGCCAGCGGGACACCTCGTACACGTCGTCTACGAAGGAACATACCACCCGCATCCCCACGGCGTCGTGCATCTCCCGCAGGGCCGTCCCTGCATCCGTGGGGAGCCCCCGGGAGGCCAGCTTGCGCATCATGCTGTCCGGCTTCTTGATCCGGGATTTGCAGTAGATCACGGGCTGGACGCCGCCGACCGACTCCTGCGCCGGGCAGGCATTCACGATGTTCCATAATGTCTGCTCCGCCTTCCGCAGGGTTGGCAGCGCCTCGCCGTAGTATTCCTCCAGTTCCAAGGACTCTTTCCTCCTTCACAGCATTTCAAATCCGATATGATCAAAACCGCCGCGGATTTCCAGGACAGCTCGCCGGAAATCTGCGGCATTTCCTTATTCGATCATTGATTCAATGAGCGTGAGCACCTCAGAGATCGGAATGGCATACCCCATGCCCTCCACATCCGTGGAAGAGATCTTCGCCGTATTAATGCCGATCAGTTCTCCTTCCATATTTAACAGGGCGCCGCCGCTGTTGCCTGGGTTGATGGCCGCATCCGTCTGAATATAGGTGTTGACGGTGCTCTCCTCCGACGTATAGCTCATCGTCTGCGAGACTTCATTTTCCGAAGACTCGCTGTCGCTGCTGATCGTGCAATCAACGGCACTGACAATGCCCGTCGTTACCGACTGACCGTAGCCCAGCGCGTTGCCGATCGCGACCACCTGCTCGCCCACGACCAGCTCATCCGAATCACCGATGGCCACCACGGATATCTCCGCCAGGGTGTCGGAGGACAGTTCCGAGAGGGACACTCTGATCACCGCGATATCCACGTCCTCATCGTACCCGCACAGATCTGCCTCATAGGTCTCATCATCCACAAACGTCACCGACAGGGTCGTGGCATCCTCCACCACATGGTAGTTCGTCACCATATACAGGTCCGTCTCCGACTGATAAATGATGACCCCCGAGCCGCAGCTGGTCGTCTCCTCCAGCTGACTCTGCCCCTGGCCGTTCCGCCCGAACATACCGAAATAATTTTCCACCTCCTGCACCGACACGTTGGTGACCGAGACCACCGAAGTCAGACCCAGCGCCGCCACATCAGATACATCGAGACTGCTGTCCGACTCGGTAGAGGCAGACAACGTCGTGATCGTAGCGGACGTGCTCTGCACCGTATTCGAAGCTGAGGAAGCGGAATCTCCCAGCACCGTACTCATCCCGTAAAAAGCGCCGCCCGCCGCACCGCCGAAAAGCGCGCCGCAGAGCACCAGGGAAAGCGCCCGCTTCCACCAGGGAGCGCGGCGCGGGCGGCGCGAACGGGCTGCCCGTCTATTTGCTGTTTCCATCGCCTCCACCTGCAGAATCTCGTTTTCCTGCTGAAATCCGCTGTTCTTCATCCTCGCGTCATCATATTCGTTATACATAAAAGCTCCTTTCCCGGCGCGTTCTGCCGCCGTCCTGATGTTAATCCTCGTTTTTTAATATCCTTCTCTAAGGATGGCTTTATTATATGAGCGAAACTTTAAGCGAACTTAAAAGAGCCGGATATGTTTTAAAGATTTTTCTCCACCAAAAGCCGCTTCCTGCAGACAACGTCTGAATCCTCATGACTGCAAGAAATATTGTTTTTCACAAATCCTTCTTTTCCCTCGACAACATTCCCTCTCTCATGCTATAATCAGGTGACATTTTCCTATTTAAAGTGACAAAGTGAGGAAAAGACAGCGTATGAAGATAATCGTATGTATGAAACAGGTTCCGGCCAGCAGTCAGGTGGACATCGATCCCGAGACCGGAGCCATGAAGCGCCTCTCCGCAGACACACGGACAAACCCCTATGATCTGTTCGCTCTGGAGACCGCCCTGCAGCTGCGGGAGAAGCTGGGCGGCACCGTCACCGTACTGACCATGGGGCCGGCCCACGCCGAGGAAATGATGCGGGATGCCTATACCATGGGCGCCGACGAGGCAGTCATCCTCTCTGACCGGAAATTCGCCGGCGCCGATGTACTGGCCACCTCCTACGTGCTGGCCCAGGGAGTTCAGGTGCTGGGCGGCGCAGACCTCATCGTCTGCGGCCGTCAGACCACCGACGGAGACACCGCACAGGTGGGACCGGCGATGGCGGAGCATCTGCACATCCCCCACGCGGCCTGGGTAGCTGAGATCACGGAAGCAGATACCGAAGGGCTGGAGGTGCGGCAGGATCTGGGAAGCGTGACGCAAGTCTCCCGCATGACGTATCCCTGTCTCATCACCGTAGACAAAGATCTCTGCGTTCCCCGGCTCCCCTCCTATCTGCTGACCCGCGCCACAGCCGGACGGCCGGTACGCTTCCTCAGTCTGGCAGACCTGCCGGACCAGGACCTGAGCCGTTACGGACTGGTAGGTTCCCCCACATCGGTGGAGCGTATGTTTGCCCCGCCGGAGGCAGAACGGCAGGTCTATCTGTCCGGCGACGCCGAGGAGAAGGCCGATGCTCTTTTCCGGATTCTGACCGATCGAAAAATCATCGGATAAGACCAGAGAGGAAGAATATAAATGGTAGAATTTCTTAAGTTTAACGCATCCAAATGTACGCTCTGCGGACTCTGCGTGACGGAATGTCCCTTCGGAGCCCTGACCATCGAGGGCTCCGGCATCACCGTGAGCGAGACCTGCCGCATGTGCGGCCTCTGCGTCCGGCACTGCCCGGAGAAGGCCATCCGCTTCGAGCAGAAAGCACGCTCCTTTGAACCGGATCGCTGGCGGGATTTCCTGATCTTTGCCGAGCAGGAACGGGGAGACATCCACCCCGTCGCCTACGAACTCCTCGGCGAGGCCCGGAAAATGGCCGCCAAGGTGGGCTACCGGGTGAACGCCGTCCTCATCGGCGGCCCCGGCAGCACGGCCAATGCTCACAAGCTCCTGCCCTATGGAGCAGACCGGGTCTTCGTCTATGAGCATCCGGAACTGGAAGGCTTCCGGGCTGACTGCTACGCCGACGCCTTCGCCGACTGCATCGCCTCCCAGCGGCCCAGCTGCGTGCTCATCGGGGCCACGGCGCTGGGGCGCTCCCTGGCCCCGCGGCTGTCCACACGTTTTCACACCGGTCTGACGGCAGACTGCACCACCCTGGATATCAAACCGAACACGGACATGATCCAGATCCGCCCCGCCTTCGGCGGAAATATCATGGCCCAGATCGCCATCGCTCACTCCCGTCCCCAGTTCGCCACCGTGCGCTACCGGGTCATGGACCGGGCGGAGCGGGTACCGAACCCCACAGGGGAAGTCATCTCCTGCCCCGTCTCTGAAAGCATGGTGCGCTCACGGATCCGGATTCTCTCCTCCCGGGTCATCGACAAGGTCAAGAGTCTGGAGGAAGAGGACGTGCTCGTGGTCGCCGGGCGGGGCGTGCGGAACGAAAAGGGCGTGGAAATGTGCCGCCGCCTGGCTGACGCGCTGGGCGGCCAGCTGGCCTTCACCCGTCCCATGGTGGAGAATGGCTTCGGCGATACCGCACACCAGATCGGTCTCTCGGGTCGGACCGTGCGCCCGAAGCTCATCATCACCTGCGGCGTCTCCGGTGCCATCCAGTTCACCTCCTGCATGAACGGCTCTCAGTGCATCGTCGCCATCAATGAGGACCCCGATGCCCGCATTTTCGGCGTCGCCCACTACTGCCTTGTCGACGACCTGTACCGGGTCGTCCCCCGGCTGATCCGGCTGGCGGAAGAGCAGAACGAGAAAAACAGGAAGGAGGCGGAGCATCATGGCCTTTCCCTATAAGAAAATGACCCCCGATGATTTCGACGCCATCCGCGGGATGACCGCCCCGGACCGGGTCTGGGTGGGCGAAGAGATCCCCAATGAATATTTCCGGGATGAGATGCCGGAGTACGGCGTATTTCCCCCGGAGCTGTATGTCGAAGTAATAAATAAGGAAGAAGTCTCTGCGATCATGGCCTACGCCTGGGAAAACAACATCCCCGTTGTCTGCCGGGGCGCCGGGACCGGCCTCGCAGGCGGCGCCACCTGCAAATACGGCGGCATTATGCTCTCCGTCATGCGGATGAACCGCATCTTTCCCATCGACCGGAAGAACCAGACCATTACAGTGGAGCCCGGTGCGCTGCTGATCGATGTGCAGGCGGCGGCCGCCGCTGAGGGGCTGTTCTATCCGCCGGATCCCGGCGAAAAGACCGCCTCGATCGGCGGCAACGTCATCACCAATGCCGGCGGCATGAAAGCAGTGCGCTACGGACTGACACGCGACTTCGTGCGCTGCATCGAGGCGGTGATGCCGGACGGCTCCATCATGAACTTCTCCTCCAACGTGGTGAAGAACACCACCGGTTATGACATCAAGGACCTGGTCATCGGCTCAGAGGGCACGCTCTGCATCCTGACGCAGGTGACCCTGAAGCTGCTGCCTGCGCCCACCTGCACCTGCACGCTGGTCATGCCCTTTGGCAGTCTCGAGGAGTGCGCCGACATGGTTCCCAGGGTGCTGGAACTCCCCTTCGTTCCTACGGCCATCGAGTTCCTCGAACGGGAGCTTATCGACATCGTGGAGCGCAACCTGAACAAGCTCTTCCCCGTGAAGGAGGGCAACGCAGTTCTCATCGTCATGTACGATGCCTCCAGCAAACAGGAGCTGGATTCCGCGGTGGAAGCGGCCGCAGAGGCCGCTCTGGCGAACGGCGCGCTGGACTGCTGCATCGCCGGAACGCCGGAGCGGGCCGCCTCGGTCTGGGCTGTCCGCGGCGGCATCCTCGAAGGCATGAAGGCGGACTCCGTGGCTCAGGAGGAATGCGATGTCGTCGTCCCCCGGGCCCGGATTGCCGAGTATGTAAAGGCTGCCAAGAAGATCGCCCTCTCCCACGGGATCCGCGTGGAGCCCTGCGGGCACTGCGGCGACGGCAACATCCACACCGAGATGCTGCGGGGACCGGAAATGAGTGACGAAGAGTGGAAGGCCGCCACCCACGCCAGTCTGACCGAGCTCTACGCCCTCTCCAAAGAACTGGGCGGCCAGCTCTCCGGCGAGCATGGCATCGGCAACGGCCGCATTGAATTCCTGAAGGAATTTGTCGGCCCGCGGATGATCGAGCTGTACAAAGCCATCAAGCTGGCCTTTGACGAAAAACTGATCCTGAACCCCGGCAAGGTCATCACCTTTGAGCCGGATAAGAAGTAATAAAACCAAACGAGGAGAAAAATGTATGAGTAAAGAGAAATCCCTGCTGGTCGACAAGAACAAGATGCCTCTGGTCATGGGACTGGCCTTCGTGGCCTTCACCACACAGTTCGGCGGCGGCTTCGCCTCAGGCGCCCAGATCTATCAGTATTTCATCAACTACGGCGTCTGGTGCCTGCTCCTGCCCCTCCTGTCTCAGGGACTCTACGCCCTGTTTTTCTGGTACGGCATGCGCTACGCCTACAAGCACAAGGTGTATGACTACCGAAGCTTCTCCGACAGCCTGTACGGGAAGACCCGCTCGGTCATGTCCAATCTCTATGAGATCTGCTATCTGATCATGATCGGCACGGCCTCCGCCGCGGCCTTCGCTACCGGCGGCTCCACCATTCAGACCCTGTTCGGCCTGCCCTACTGGCTCTGCACCCTGATCGTGGCCGCCTTCATCTTCTTCATCGCCCTCTTCGGCACCTCGGTGGTGCGCCGCTGTGCATCCACACTCAGCGTCCTTATCATCATAGGTCTGGTGCTGGTGCTGGGGCCCGGCATCGTCGCCCACGGGGGCGGCAACACGGATAGCCTGTCCCGCATGAACTCCGCGGGACTGACGGTGCTCTCCAGCGAGACCGGCGCTTTCGGACCGGCTCTCTGGTCCGCCGTGCTCTATTTCTTCTTCCAGCTGGCCTCCGTCTCCGTCATGTACCAGCACGTCGAGGCGGTCACCGATGTGAAGCAGATCAACCGGGCCGCCGTGGGCATCTTCCTCTGCAACTTCCTGACCATGGAGCTCTCCATTATCGGTCTGCTGGCTATCGCCTTCGTGGCAGATCTGGCTGCCGCCTCCGTCCCCATGCTGGTCCTGGTGCAGAACGGCGTGGGTTCCGGGATCCTGACGCCCATCATCTCGCTGCTGATCATCCTCGGCTCCATTTCCACGGCCGTCAATATGATCTCCGGCATCGTCACCCGCTGCGTCAACGCCATCGAACGGCGCATGACCGACGAGAAGAAGATCGCCTCCGGGCATCTCTCCCGCAATGCGGTCTTCACGCTGATCTTCACCTTCCTGGCCTTCGCCATCGCCCAGTTCGGTCTCATGGCCGTCGTGAAACAGGGCTACGCCTATCTGGGCTACGCCGCCTTCATCACTCTCTTTGTGCCCTTCATCGTGCATGCCATCGCTACGAGGGGGAAGGAGATCTGAGGATACAGAAAATATCCCCGACATCATACTCTCCAGCACAGAAGGAAAACACAACCTCATTTTGCCGCTTCCATCAGCGTCGAACTGCCTTAAAACAGCCGTTCGGCGCTGTTTTTCTGCGTTTCTCTTTTTTTCACACTTTCTTCAAATTTACCCGGTCTTTACCTCCCCATAATATTTTCTTTCCAATAGGATTCTATAATTGAAACTGTTTCCAACAGAATGATACGCGTCGCGGTGAGAAGCATTTCTCCCCGGGCGCGTACCAGTTTCAAGACAGGGCGCAGAGCGCCCGGAAAAGAGGGAATATGAAAATGAGAAAGAATCTCACGAAGGCAACCGCCGGGCTGCTGTCATCGGCCATGATCCTGGGCCTGACAGTGAGTGCGGCGCCCGTCACCACCTATGCGGCGACGGAACACTGGAACGACGCTTCCACGGAGTCCACCGCCTGGACGGCCTGGAAGGAAGCCTGGAAGACCGTCAGCAACGATTACGAGCAGGTCTCCCTGACCCCCGGCGAGGACGAGACACAGCTGAACTTCGCCTGGTATTGTCAGACCGCGGAGACACCCGCTGTGCGTATCTCCACCAGTGAAGACATGAGCAACGCCACAGAGTTCAGCGGCACACAGACTGACGTTGAAGCGCTCACCGACAGCAGCATGGCCGGTTACTACAGCAACAAGGTCACGGTCACCGGTCTTACGGAGAACACACAGTATTATTACCAGGTCTACCAGAACGGAGCCTGGCAGGAAGCCGTGGAATACAGCACCAAGTCCTTCTCTGAATTCTCCTTCCTGTACGTGGGTGATCCTCAGATCGGCGCCTCTAAGAGCCAGACCAGCACCGAGGGCGACACAATGAATTCCTCCTCGAACAACGTTGCGAACGAGACGGACGAAAGCGCGAACCTGGCTGCCCGCAACGACGCTTACAACTGGAACGAAACGCTGAATGAAGCCCTGTCGGCCCACAGTGAAGTAAGCTTCATGGTCTCCGCCGGCGACCAGGTGAACTATTCCCAAAATGAGACCGAATATGCCGGTTACCTGAGTGCCGAGGCTTTGGATTCTCTGCCGGTTGCCACGACCATCGGCAACCACGACTCGACCTCCATCCAGTATTCGCTGCACTTCAACAACCCCAACACCTTCGACGATGATGAGACGGGGGATTATACGACCGGAAAGACGGCCGCCGGAACGGATTACTACTACACCTACGGCAGCGTCCTCTTCATCGTGCTGGACACCAACAACTACAACTGTTCGACGCATGAGAACGTGATCGCGAAGGCCGTCAAGGAAAATCCTGACGCGACCTGGCGCGTGGTGGTCTTCCACCAGGACATCTACGGTTCCGGTTATGACCACTCTGATTCTGACGGCATGGTACTGCGGACCCAGCTGACGCCCCTCATGGATGAGTACGACATCGACGTCGTGCTGCAGGGCCACGATCACACCTATTCCCGTACCTACCAGCTCTCCAGCGACGGCCAGGAGCACTCAACTTACACCTCCGGTTCCTCAAGTGATGAGAGCTATCAAAATGATAACCTCTGCTACACGATCGAGAGCGACACGGTCGGCGGCACGGTCGTCAACCCCGAGGGAACCGTCTACCTGGAGGCCAACTCCGCCACCGGTTCCAAATTCTATAACCTGATCGCTTCGCAGCAGGATTACATCTCCGAGCGCAGCCAGACCTGGACGCCCACCTATGCGGTCATCGATGTGACGGATACCACCTTCACCATGACCACCTATGATGTGGAAACCGGACGGGTACTGGAAGGTGCCACCTCCTACACGATCGTGAAGGAAGAGGAAGCCGGCGAGCAGACGATCACCGGGATCCAGACCTATACCAAGACCACCGACGACGCAGCCTTCACGCTGGATGCGCAGACCACCGGCGACGGCAAGCTCACCTATGAGTCCTCCGATGAGGATGTCGCGGTTGTCTCCAAGAGCGGCAAGGTCACCATCACCGGCGAAGGCACCGCCACGATCACCGTGACCGCCGCAGCCACCGATTCCTACAAGGAAGCCAGCATGACCGTCACCGTGACTGTCACCAAGGCTGAGACTCCGGCTCTGAAGACGCAGACCATCACCGGTACGACCTCCTACAGCAAGACCGTCGGCGACGCAGCCTTCACGCTGGACGCCAAAACGGATGGCGACGGCAAGCTGACCTATGAGTCCTCCAACGAGGATGTGCTCACTGTTTCCTCCAAGGGGAAAGTCACCATCCTCGGCAGCGGCACTGCTACGATCACCGTGACAGCCGCGGAGACCGCCACTTACAGCCAGGCCACCATGAAGATTACCGTGACCGTCGCCAAGGCAGCCACCACCGTCAAGACGCAGAAGATCACCGCCACGACTTCTTATAAGAAGGCGTACGGCGCCTCGAGCTTCACGCTGGATGCCGAAACCAACGGCGACGGCAAGCTGACCTACAAGTCCTCCGACACCAGTGTCGCCACCGTAAGCAGCAAGGGCAAGGTCACCATCAAGGGCACCGGCAAGACCACGATCACAGTGACGGCCGCTGCCACCGCCTCCTACAGCAAGGCAACCAAGAAGATCACGCTCAAGGTAGTACCCAAGAAGCAGACTGTGTCTGTCAAGTCCACCAAGACAAAGCAGATCAAGGTCACCTGGACGAAGGATACCAAGGCGAGCGGCTACGAAATCGTCTACGCGACCAACAAGTCCTTCACCAAGAATATCACCAAGGTTATCATTAAGACAAACAAGACGACCTCCAAGACCATCAAGAATCTTAAGAAGGGCCAAAAATACTACGTGAAGGTCCGCGCTTACACGACCATCAACGGGAAGAGAGCCTACGGCTCCTACAGCACCATAAAGAGCATCACCTGCAAGTAAACGCATTCCTTAAGCAACAGTCATCTGAGAGGGGCCGCCCGGCGGCCCCTTCTCTTACTTCCCTGTGCGGTTCGAGTGGCGGACCGGCAGTCTGATACGGGGTTAAGCATCATGAAACATTCTTCTTCACCGATCATTTCTTGGTTGAATTCCAGAAAAAAGAACATTCTCCTCTTTGTGATCTGCGTGATTCTCTTCGTCGCCGCCGCGGTGTGCGCGGGGCATTTCGAGAAAACGGCTTTGATCTCCACGGAAGGCCAGAGCTATGAACAGGCGACCGTGACGCAGATCCTGCAGGATAACATACAGGAAGACGGCAACCGCTACGGCAGCCAGACCGTCGTCGTGCGCATGCGCAGCGGCGCCTACACCGGCGAGGAATTCGAGGCCAACAGCCCCAGCGGCACGCTCTTCGGCGCGGACTGCACCGTCGGCATGAAGGTCATCGTCATCTTCAGCGACTCCGGAGACTCCCAGCTGGTCACCATCTACAGTCAGGACCGCTCTCTGGCCATCCTGGGCTTCGTCCTCTTCTTCGCGCTCATCGTCTGCCTCATCGGCGGACGCCGGGGCGTCATGGCCATCGCCAGCCTGGCCTTCACCTTCCTTTGCGTCCTCTACATCCTCTTCCCCCTGATCTACCGCGGCGCTTCCCCGATCGGCGTGACCATCCTCGTCGCCATGCTGGTCACGCTGGTGACGCTGGGGCTGCTGGGAGGCTTCACGAAGAAGACGGCCGCTGCCGTCTGCGGCACCACCCTCGGCGTCGCCATCGCCGGGCTCTCAGCCCTCGCCTTCGGCGCCGCCGCCGGCATCACCGGCTACAATGTCTCCGACATCGAGACGCTGAATTATGTGGGACAGTACACAAACATCCGCATCGGTCAGTTACTCTTCGCCGGAATCATCCTCTCCTCCCTGGGCGCGGTCATGGACGTCGGCATGTCCATCGCCTCCACGATCCAGGAGATCCATGAACAGGCGCCCACCCTCACCCCCCGCCAGCTCTTCCTGTCGGGCATCCATGTCGGGCGCGACATGATGGGGACCATGACCAACACGCTGATCCTGGCCTACGTGGGAAGCGCCCGCTCCACCCTCCTCATCGACTAGGACTACGCCCTCAGCGTCAACCAGCTGTTAAATTCCTACGTCATCGGCATCGAGATCATGCAGGGTCTCTCCGGCAGCCTGGGCGTCGTCCTCACCGTCCCCCTCACCGCCTTTCTGGCAACCGTCTTCCTGACCGGGAAGAAGAAACTCAAATAAGCGATTGATTCCCCCGCCGCCTTGACAATTCCCGAAGCGCTGGTGTACAATAAGCGTCGAATATGCAATGTGTCTTCGACCAGACAAAGGCTAAGAAGAGGAGAGGCTCCCCGCCGCGAGGCGGAAGCATATCCAGGTGGTAACACGAAGCGAACGCTCTCGTCCTCGGAAACGCGGACGGGAGTTTTATTTTCATATCAGAAGGAGACTATTCTATGTGCGAGAAATGCAACACGAAGAAGGGGAAGCCCTACTATATCACCACGGCGATCGCCTATACCTCCGGCAAGCCCCACATCGGCAACAGCTACGAAGTCGTGCTGGCGGACAGCATCGCCCGCTACAAGAGAGCCCAGGGCTATGATGTATTCTTCCAGACCGGCACGGACGAGCACGGCCAGAAAATCGAACTGAAGGCCCAGGAGGCCGGTGTCACGCCGAAGGAGCTGGTCGATAAAAATGCCGCCGAGATCAAGCGGATCTGGGACCTGCTTAACACCTCCTACGACAAATTCATCCGCACCACAGACGCCGACCACGAAGCGCAGGTGCAGAAGATCTTCCGCAAGCTCTATGACCAGGGCGACATCTACAAGGGCTACTACGAGGGTCTGTACTGCACGCCCTGCGAGTCCTTCTTCACCGAGTCCCAGCTGGTGGACGGCAAATGCCCCGACTGCGGCCGCGAGGTGCAGCCGGCCCGCGAGGAGGCCTATTTCTTCCGTATGAGCAAATACGCCGACCGCCTGATTCAGCACATCAACGAGCATCCGGAATTCATTCAGCCCGTTTCCCGCAAGAACGAGATGATGAACAATTTCCTGCTGCCGGGCCTGCAGGACCTCTGCGTCTCCCGGACCTCCTTCTCCTGGGGCATCCCGGTGGATTTCGACCCGAAGCACGTCACCTATGTGTGGCTGGACGCCCTGACCAACTACATCACCGGCATCGGCTATGACGCCGACGGCAGCCACAGCGAGAATTTCAACAAATACTGGCCCGCGGATCTGCATCTGATCGGCAAAGACATCATCCGTTTCCATACGATCTACTGGCCCATCTTCCTGATGGCGCTGGATCTGCCGCTGCCGAAGCAGGTCTTCGGCCATCCCTGGCTGCTGCAGGGCGACGGCAAGATGAGCAAATCCAAGGGAAATGTCATCTACGCGGACGACATGGCGGAGCTCTTTGGCGTGGACGCCGTGCGGTATTTCGTTCTTCACGAGATGCCTTTTGAAAATGACGGCATCATTTCCTGGGATCTGGTCGTGGAACGCATCAACTCAGACCTGTCCAACAAACTAGGTAATCTGGTGAAGCGCACCTTCGCCATGGGCAACAAATATTTTGACGGCGTCGTGACCAACGCCGGCGTGAAGGAGCCGGTGGACGACGAGCTGGCGGCCTTCGCCCTGGAGACCGTGCGCAAGGTGGATGAGCGCATGGAGAAGCTGCGGGTCGCGGACGCCATCACCGAGATCTTCAACCTGTTCAAACGCTGCAACAAATACATCGACGAGACCATGCCCTGGGCGCTGGCGAAGGATGAGAGCAAAAAAGACCGCCTGGCGACGGTCCTCTACAACCTCGTGGAAGGCATCACCTTCGGCGCGACGCTGCTCACTTCCTTCATGCCGGAGACCGCGGAACGCATCGTGAAGCAGCTGAACACCTCGATCCGCAGCCTGGACGAGCTGACCGTATTCGGCACCTACCCTTCGGGGCAGAAGGTCACCGACAAGCCGGAGATCCTCTTCGCCCGTCTGGACGCCAGGAAGGTCCTGGCGGAGATCGATGAGCGGTTCGCGTCAGCGGAAAACGAGACGGCGGACGACAGCGAAAAGGCCGACACGGCAGCCGATCAGACGACCGAAGCCACCGACACCTCTGCGGAAGCCCCCGAGGGCATCGACCTCCCGGCCAAAGACGAGATCACCTTCGACGACTTCTCGAAGCTGCAGTTTCAGGTGGGCGAGATCCTTTCCTGCGAGGCCGTGAAGAAGTCGCGGAAGCTCCTCTGCTCTCAGGTGAAGATTGGCTCCCAGGTAAAACAGATTGTCTCCGGCATCAAGTCCTCCTACAGCCCCGAAGAAATGGTGGGCAAGAAGGTCATGGTTGTGACGAATCTCAAGCCCGCGAAGCTCGCCGGGCTCCTCTCCGAGGGCATGATCCTCTGTGCCGAAGACGCCGAGGGTAGGCTCTCCCTGGTCGTTCCCGAGCGCGAGATGCCCGCCGGTGCGGAGATCTGCTAAGACGCCTTCCTGCCGTTTACCGATCGAACAAGAAACGGCTTTTTCTCCTCCACCGCGCACCAGCGCATTTTCACAGAGCCAACATGGACGACCATGAGTTTGTCTATGTTGGCTTTTTGTCATCACATTTTTTATTTTTTTTGCATTTTCCTATTGACTTTTCCTGCGTTTGCGCGATAATAGTATTATAGTTATCGTAAGACAGCGCCAGATGCATCAAACGCGGCGCTGTGGGTTAAATGTTGGAAGGGAGATGCGTTATATGTTCACAGAAGCCGTGGAATCTCTCGTTGTGTTAGCTCTCTTATTTGCCGTTATGTTCTTTGGAAAGTCTGGAAAGAAGACAAAGGACTCCGACGATATATATTCTCAGACGTGACAGACACATGAGACAGGACAGACAGAAGCGCCGCCCGCAGGATCATTTCTGCAGGCGGCGCCTTTCTGTCCACTTACATCTTACTCTTCGGTGTCCCCGACGGATTCTTCGTCCTCACTGAACTCTTCCAGCGATTCTTCTTCGATGTCTCCCTCTTCGACATCTTCTTCCGCCTCTTCCTCACCATAATACTTCGCGTCGTATTCCTCCTGGCTTATCTCCACCAGGGTCGAATTGTCAAGAATGTACTCCGCGATCTTCTCGCGCAGCGCCTCGGCGCGCACATCGTCCTCTTCATAGTATTCGTAGAGCTCATCTTCACTCTCCACGCCGTACTCGTCCAGATTCGTCTCTACGTATTCCTGATATTCCTCCTCGGTGAGCTCCAGTCCTTCGGCCTCGGCGATGGCCTGGATGACCAGAAGCGTATAGACTTCATTCTCCACTGCCGTCTCCAGATCATCGTCCGAGATCAGGTCGGTCCGGTCCATGCCGAACATTTCCGCATAGTATGAATAGATATCATCCAGTTCCTGATAGGTGCTCTCATAGAGATCCTCTGGATAACCGCTGAAGGTCGCCTCGGCCACCGCCAGGCCCAGAGCCAGCTCACCGGCCTCATAGAGGTTGGACTCCTCCGTGGAGGTCTCCAGGCTCTCCTGCACCGCGGCGCGGTACTCCTCCACCGTGTCATAGTCCGTATATTCCTGCACGTACTCATCCGTCAGATCCGGCGTCACATAGGTATAGACCCGGTTCACCGTCACCTCGATGGTCGCCTCCACGCCGTCCAGATCCTCTCCGAAGACATCGCCATCCATCGTGATATCCACACTCAGCGTGTCGCCGGCCTTCACACCGATCAGAGCCTCGTCCAGCTCCGTGCCCAGCTCCGCGAAGCCGATCATGATGGAACGTCCTTCCTCGCTGCCGCCCTCGATGGTCTCTCCATAGTTCTCGATGTCAACGGCCTCGCCGTCCACCAGGACCTGATAGTCAATATCAAGATAGTCGCTGTCCTCGGCCTCCTCCACGTCGGTCTCCGCAGCGTTCTCCTCCATCTCCATCTCGATCTCTTCCGCCACGTCGTCCTCCGTGACCTCCGTAGCTACCTTGTCCACCTCGAAGCCGGTGTAAGCCCCCAGCGTCACATAGTCTGCGGCATCATAGTCTGCCACCTCCGTGTCCGTCTCCCCGACAGTTTCCTCTGTCTCCGCAGCCGTGGTATCGGCCTCCTCCGACGAACTGCAGGCCGCCAAAGAAACGACCATCGCCAGGCAGAGCAGCCAGATACTGATCTTCTTCATTCTGTTTTCCTCCTGTTCCGCTGCAGAAAGCATCCTGTCTGCAGCGCACTTTTCTGATTTACAGTATACTTGAAATACAGCTGAAAATGTGAGAAATCTTTGTGAAAACCCCGGGAAATATGCTATGATACCAGTGATAAAAAGACATATGGCTTTCAGAAAATGTATAGGTTACACAGACATATCTTCCATGAAAGCTTCCCTGTTCGCATTGAAAGGAGCCCCCATGTTCCATATCCTGCTCGCCGCCGGCGCGGCCCTCCTGGATCAGCGCCTGAAGGACGGCATCGAAGCCCAGCCGGCAGACACCTTCCCTCTGTCCGCAGCCGGAGGCAAAATCATCCTGAAAAGAGTTCATAACCCAGGCAGCTTCCTGAACATCGGCGCAAAGCACCCCGGCGCAGTCCGCGCGGGAAACGCCGGGGTGTTCTCCTTCTTTCTCCTGTATTTCCTCGCTCTCCTGCGAAAACCGGGCCGCCACCTGACCAAAACCGGCCTCGCTCTCATCGTGGGCGGCTCCGCCAGCAATCTCTGTGACCGCTTCCGTCGGGGATATGTGGTCGACTACTTCAGCTTCCCGTTCCGCCGCATCAAACACATCGTCTTCAACCTCGGAGATCTGTTCCTTTTTGCCGGAAGCCTGGTATACGCGGCGGGGACACTGTTCTCACAGCGCTGAGCTGTTCAGGTACCTTTCCTGCTCCTCGGTGAGAACATCAATGCTCTTCCCCAGGAAGGCCAGCTTCCGCGAGGCCACCTCGCGGTCTACTTCAGCGGGTACTTTGATGAGCTTCTCAGAAATCTGCCCGCGGTGCTCCGCCAGATAGCGGGCGCTCAGCGCCTGGATGGCGAAGCTCATGTCCATGATCTCGGCCGGATGGCCGTCGCCGCAGGCCAGGTTCACCAGACGGCCTTCGCCCAGCACATAGACCCAGCGGTCTCCGGGCAGACGGTAACCCATGATGTTGTTCCTCATCTCGCAGCTCTCCAGGGCGATTTCCCGCAGCCTGGCCACATCCACTTCCACATCAAAATGTCCGGCGTTGCAGAGAATGGCGCCGTCCTTCATGACCGCAAAATCCTCTTCGTCGATGACTCCGGCACAGCCTGTCACGGTCACGAAGAAGTCGCCGACCTTCGCCGCCTCCCGCATGGGCATGACATCGAAACCGTCCATCACTGCCTCGATGGCCCGCACCGGATCCACCTCCGTGACGATGACGCGGGCGCCCAGACCCTTGGCACGCATCGCGGTTCCCTTGCCGCACCAGCCGTACCCGGCAACGACGACCTGCTTGCCCGCCACAATCAGGTTCGTCGTGCGGTTAATACCGTCCCACACCGACTGGCCGGTGCCGTAGCGATTATCAAAGAGATGCTTGCAGTCGGCATCATTCACCATCACCATCGGGAAGCGAAGCTCACCGGCCCGCTCCATAGCCCGCAGACGCAGGATGCCCGTCGTCGTCTCCTCACAGCCGCCGATGACATGTGCGATCTTATCCGGGAAACGTGTATGGAGCATATGCACCAGATCGCCGCCGTCGTCGATGATGATCTGGCAGTCATGTTCCAGCACATGCGCAATGTGGCTCTCATATTCCTCCGTCGTCGCGCCGTACCAGGCGTGCACCTCCAGCCCGTCTTCTACCAGAGCCGCGGCCACGTCATCCTGTGTGGAAAGCGGATTGCTCCCCGTCACATACATCTCGGCGCCGCCCGCCGCCAGCACCTTGCACAGATAGGCCGTCTTGGCCTCAAGGTGGATGGAAAGCGCGACCCGCATCCCGGCGAAGGGCTTCTCGGCGGAGAAATCCCGCTCCAGGCTGTTTAACAGCGGCATATTCCGCTTCACCCACTCGATCTTATGATGCCCCGACGGGGCCAGTGCGATATCACGAATCTCTGAACTCATCTGAACTTCCTCCTGCGGCTGCCGCCGCCTGTCATATTACCATGGTCGAAAGTCATGAATGGAGCGCTTACACAAGGTACGCCCTGCGGGAGTGCAGTCCGATTCATGATTTCACGAAGGTTTCAGGAATACCCGGCATACGGATGCACGGATGCATCGGGCGGAATTCCGGTATCATCATAGCAACGAACTCTTCTTTTTTCAAGAGGAACCGTTCCCCCTCTGTCCCGGTTCACTCCATTCTAGAACGCATTCTATATTTCTCTTATTTGCATTATTTATAAGTTTTTTCTCTGACCTGCCTTTTAAATACTATATATTTTTTGTCCAAAAACCTGTTGATTTCTTTTGTTTTTTATATTATAATCGGGGAGGTTTTAGGGAATAACGGGGATTTCCCAAGGTTTTCCGAATGATTGTCATATATTTCTTTGTGATTTCCGCCCGCTTATTATTCTTTTGCGGCGAATTTCATATTTTTTTGGCATAAATAATTCGGAACGGCCGCCCCGGGCTTTTCGCCCATTCTTATTCAGTTTTTATTCTATAAATTTTTATTCTGAAGAAAGGAAGCACCGCTATGACACTCAAGCAACTGGAATACTTTCTGGCTATCGCCGAGGCCGGGCACATCACCGCCGCCGCCAAGAACCTGAACATCTCTCAGCCGCCCCTGAGCCTGCAGCTCAAAGCTCTGGAGGACGAGCTGGGCGTACAGCTCTTCGAACGGGATAAACGGAACCTGACCATCACGCATGAGGGGCTGATCCTCAAGGAGAGAGCCGTGGAGATCCTCGCTCTGGTCAACGATACAGTCCGAGAGCTGCAGAACCTGGGAACCGACGCCCAGGGAACCATCCACATCGGCACCATTTCCTCTGCCTGCTCGCATCTGCTCCCGGATCGGATCGTCCGTTTCCGTCAGGATCATCCCAACGTGGACTTCCAGGTCTTCGAAGGCAACAGCGTCCGCGTCATCGAGATGCTGGAGAGCGGGGAGGTCGATCTCGGTATCGTTCGTGAACCCTTCAACACCAGCATCTACAACAGCGTGCTGCTGAAGGACGACATTCTCGGGGACGACGAGGCAGACTTCTTCGTCGCGGTGGGACTGCCTTCCTTCTTTGACGACGATGCTGACACAGTCTCCCTGACCGATCTGAAGGGCAAGCCTCTGATCCTCCACCGCCGCTACAATGACATGCTGACCAACTACTGCCGGCAGAAGGGCTTCTCGCCCAACACGATCTGCCAGAACAACGAGCTGGCCTCCTCGCTGAGCTGGGCGGAAGCCGGCATCGGCGTGGCTCTAGTGGCGAACAACGCCACGGTACAGGCAGTCAGCGGCAAGGTGGTCATTAAGAAGATTGTCAACCCCACCATCACCGCGCAGGCCTATCTGGTGTGGAATAAGAGCCACAACATCTCCAACCTGGCGAAACAGTTCGTGGAGCTGTTTGAATAATCAGCGTACTGAACTGCTCCCGGGTTTCCCGTAAAAAATATCTGAGGGAGGGTCCTCCGCATCCGGCGGAGACGCCCTCCCTCTTTTACTCTCTTACCAGCCGATGGCGGCCTGCTCGCTCTCCAGGAGCCGATCTTCGGCCTCTTCGACCATCCGGTCGGCCTCGGCCCGGAAACCAGCCTGAGTCTCCTGATACAGCTTCCGCAGACTGCGGGGCGAACATTTCTCCGGGCTCACACGCGCTTCCCGCGCCAGGTCTCCTCGTCCGGCTTCAGCGCCAGCGGCTGACTCACCTGCAGCTCGGTGAGCGAAGGAGAATAGTCCGCGATCAGCTGCTCCCGCCGCCATTTATTCCACTGGCTGGAGAACGTGGGATAGAGCAGGATACCCAAGCCCAGGTGGAAGAGGATGGCGCAGAGAATCGTCAACCACACACTTCTTCCCGCTTTCTTTCCTGTCCCGGGTCTGCTCACATCATGTACTCCTTTATACCTGTCATACAGGCGGCAAAATGTATCTCGCCGCCAAATACACAGACGGGGATGTTCCCTGTCCGTCAGGCGCCCCAGCCTCCTTCAGATAATAGGTACCGGTTGCCAGACCATAAATAGAGAGCTGACCGTCATTATTCGAAGCCACAACACAGCCTTCCGTATAATAGTCATTGGTATATACAGTCTGTTTTTCCGAGGTATATTCCGTATAGAGCGTGAACTCAGCACTGGCCAACGGATCACGTACCTCATCATACGTTTCAGTTTCTTCATTATATACAACCGTGGTTTCCTCGCCGACCCTGGAGATCACACGATAAGTCGTGGATTCTTCTGTTCCAGAACCATAGCATCCACCCACATAACCATCAATATCAAAGGTATAGGTCTTGTCGTCGATCGTGTTGGTCTCGCTCTATGGAAAAACGAGAAGTAATTTGTTATCATAGTCCTATCTGAGCAAATTAAGCTGTCTGCAGAAATGTACACGTTTCCGCAGACAGCTTATTTATTTCATTGTAAATATTCCGCTCCGGGACATGTTGTTCCTGCAGGGCAATCATCTGCCTGTCCTCGTTCTGGTCGCGGGAGGATACGCGGACGTATCCAAATACAGTCGTCATAAAATACCTGCCTTTCTGTGAATTGTCGAAAATTTACCTGATTTATAACAAAAAACAAACGGAACCGCACGCTGACTGCGTATGGCTCCGTCTGTTTCCGGATGATGGTTCCACATTACAAAGTTTATCATTTTTCAATTCTTTTTTCACTGTCTGGCAGAGCAGTGCGCCGTATGTCCCCTCGTCCTGCTATTTACACAGCGCTTCGGCGCGGCGCGCCGCCTCGTAGTATACCCGTTCCTCATCAACGCCGGGGAAATGCCGGTTTTCCAGGATGACTTTTCCATCAACGATCACGGTCTCCACTTCGGAGCCATTGGCAGAATAGGTCAGGGCGGAGACGGGATTGTTCGCGGGCAGCAGCTGCGGGCACTGCGCGTCAAGGATTGCCAGGTCGGCTTTCTTTCCCACAGCGATCTCACCGCAGACCGCGCCCAAGCCCAGGGCCTCCGCGCCCCATTTCGTGGCCATTTTCAGCGCCTCGGTGGCGCTCGCAGACACGGCGTCCTTCTCTGCGCCCTTGTGAATCAGGGTGACCAGCCCCATTTCCCGGAAGAGGTTCAGGCCGTTGTTGCTGGCGGCTCCGTCTGTGCCCAGGCAGACGCGGATGCCCTCCCGCAGCATCCGCGGCACCGGCGCGAAGCCGTTGCCAAGCTTCATGTTGCTGGCCGGGTTGGTGGCGACGCTGACCCCCTGCTCCCGCAGAATCTCGATGTCATGATCTGTCACCCAGACGCAGTGGGCCGCCACGGTGGGGCGGCGGAGGATTCCCAGGGAATCCACGTATTCGATGGGCGTCATGCCCCACTCGCGCCGCGCATTTTCCACTTCATTGCGGCTTTCAGACAGGTGGATGTGCAGCCCCAGCCCCAGACGCTCGGCCAGGTCGGCCGCCTGCTGCATGTAGGCGCCCTCACAGGAATAGGGTGCGTGGGGCGCGATGAGAAATGAAAGGAGCGGTTCGCCGCGCCAGGCCTCGATCTCCTCCTGCGCCTCGCGCAGGCGTCTCGCGCCGCCCTCGTCCGTGGAGGTGCCGGAGAGTCCCCGGCCGATGACGCCGCGGATTCCCAGGTCCGCCGCCGCCCGTGTCGTCTGGTGGATGTGCATCTGCATGTCATTGAAGCAGGTCGTGCCGCTTTTTACCATTTCCATAAGACCCAGCAGCGCGCCCCAGTAGGCGTCTTCGGGGCTCATGCGGTCCTCCCGAGGCATCACGCCCTGAAAGAGCCACTGATCGAAGGGGACGTCGTCCGCGGCGTTCCGCATCAGGGTCATGTAGGCGTGGGTGTGGGCATTGATCAGACCCGGGATCACCAGCTTCCCGCGCCCGTCGATCGTGCGCTCCGCCGCGAAGCCCTCCGGGCACTCTCCCAGGGCTGCGATCGTATCCCCTTCCACATAGAGATCTGTCACTTCCATCCGAAAGCCCTCCCCGTTAGGGAGGAGGATCAGTGCCTGTTCGATACATATATTCATCTCGGTTTATCCTCTTTTCCATTGCGGACATTCTGAGCGGACGCTTTTTTCATGCCGTCCTTCCCGTCCGGCTGTCTGGCGCCATTTTACCTTATCTGAGAGCGGGAATCAAGCCCTGTTAAATACCCGCCGACGATTTTCCTCGTTGTCAGCATCTTCTAAAAAGGCTTTGAAGCATAAAATCCATGTCCCTTGTTGGCCTGCTGTCAAACTCAGTAAGCTCCAACTGTCCGGTCCGGTTTATAATAAAGAAGCCGCCGAGGATTTGCGCCACATAGTAGAGCACATCCCGGTAGGTCTCGATGTCATTTTCCGAGTAGATGGAAAGCGTGATATTTCCGTTCGCCATCGCTTCGATTTCTTCCTGTGTGTGGGCGCATTCCACATCGCAGGCCGTACAGCATAAGGAAATAAAGCCCCATGCCGTACCGGTCGAATCCGTGCTGGAAAAATCCTTGTCAAAGCGGAGCATATAATCATAGGCTGTGATTTCAAGGCAGTTTAACGTCCGGTTTGCCTCCGCAACCTCGTAAATGCCCATCGGAACCGTCTCATACGTTCCATCTGACAGGAGCAGGTGGTAGTATAGCTCCACCTCAGCGTCTTCCAGCGTGTACCGGTCAACATCTGAGTAGAGCGTGATCCCCATCTCCGCGGAATACACCGTACCCAGTTCAATCTCCGAGCTTGAGCAGCACTTTGATGTCACATATCCGTTTCCTTTCACGATGTTCTTATAATCAAAGTCATACACCTTCCCAGCAGTTGTTGTAATTGTTCCCGACCAGTAGTAGGTGCGAGTATTTTCCTGCACCGCTGTCAGGAACTCATCACTTACCGCATACATCAAAGCACTTCCCTTCAACCCACAATAAAAGCACCAGCCGTTTTATTGACTGATGCTTCGTAAAAATCATTCTGTTATAAACGTCACCGAAAAACGGGAAGTTGTCTGCTTGAGTGCTCTTTATAGTAGCTAATTTTCACCCTCAAATATTTTACCAAATTCTTCTTCTATTTGTTCGATCGTAGGCATAGACCCCTTATAATCCTCCGGAACGATTCTGGTAAGTTCATATTCAGATATACCAATTGGTACATTTACAACATTTACAGCATACTGTGCCAGCACATTATCTTTGGTCTTGCAAATAAGTAAACCAACCGTCGGTCGTTCCATATTCCCTCTAAGAATTCCATCGACTGCCGATATGTATGTACCTAGCTGTCCCATATCCGCCGGCTCAAAATCCCGCGTTTTAACTTCAACGACAACGTAACAATGCTCTTGGATATTGTAAAAAAGCATATCCAGAAATTGTTCTGTTTCACCTACAAGCAATCGGTATTCTCTGCCTACAAATGCAAACCCTTTGCCTAATTCCAATAAGAAATCTTGAATATTGCTCATCAAAGCATCTTTTAATTCTTTCTCATCATAATTTTCTCGCAGTGTTAAAAAATCAAAATTATATGGATCCTTGGTAATTGCCTTAGCAAGATCACTACCATTAGCGGGTAACATCATTTCAAAATTAGTTATAGCTTTCCCTTGACGTTCATACAAATCAGTACCCAAGAAATTCATCAAGACTGCTCGCGACCAATTATTTTCAATAGTTTTCTCAATATAAAGCAATGCTTTTTGCTGATTATCCGAGCATTTATTGATTATTTGTATCATATGTCCCCAAGGTATTCGAAAAATTTGTTCATATTGCGATACAGTTTGTTTCGTAATTTAATTTTCTTTTTCTTCCAATTGCTAAACAACTGGTT
>JAJQDL010000109.1 GCA_021202235.1 Lachnospiraceae bacterium | reverse complement strand
TTCGAAATCCGCACCATATTCTCGCACAAAGCGCGCCACTTACTCATGTGTGGGCGGGTCGTAAAGTCATGAATCGGACCGCAAGCGCTCCATTCATGACTTTCGACCCTGGTATCATATACATACAAAAATTAAAGATTTTCCCTGACTGTCTTTGCGATCCCTTCCGCATTCATGCCGTAGTAATCAAATACTTCCTGCGGCGTGCCGGTGATAACCGGTGCGTCAGGCAGAGCGATGTTGACCACTTTTTTCGGATTCGTGCGGCTCACGTTCTGCGCTACGACAGCGCCCAGGCCGCCATAGGGAGAGTGCACCTCCACGGTGACCACCAGACGGGCCGACTGCGCGGCGCGCAGCACCGCGGCTTCATCCAGCGGCTTCAGGCAGTACATATCCAGCACGGTGGACTCAATTCCTTCACGGGCCAGAAGCTCCGCCGCGTCGTTCGCCGGCTTCACCATTTCTCCGCAGGCGATGAGCGCCACATCCGCTCCTTCCCGGAGCACTGTGGCCCGGTCCATTTCAAAGGGACAATGATCTTCCGTATAGACATCTTCAACCGGGCCGCGTCCCACGCGGACATAGGCGGGCTTCGTATCTTCCAGCAGCGCCTCCGTCAGCCGCGCGGTCTGGAAACGGTCGCTCGGCAGGTAGACCCGCATATTGGGGATGGCCGACATGGCCGCGATGTCCTGCGCCGAGTGATGGCTCATACCCAGCGCGCCGTAGCTGATACCGCCGCTGACGCCGATGAGTTTGACATTGGTATCCGAATAGGCCACGTCGATCTTCGCCTGCTCGTAGCTTCGGGCAGAGAGGAAGCAGGCCGGAGCAGCCGCGAAGGCCTTGCGGCCGCATTTGGCAAGACCCGCGGAGATACTCACCAGATCCTGCTCGGCGATCCCCACCTCCACAAACTGCTCCGGATACGTATCGGCAAACGGTTTCAGTGCGGCGCTGCCGCGGGCATCACTGCACAGCACGACGATCTTCTTATCTTCCTTCGCTCTCTCCATCAGCACCTCGCAGATGGCCTGACGATTCGGTATCTTATTCACTGAGAATAGCCTCCTTTCGGCTTGCGAGATCCCGCATGATCTGCTCGTATTCCTCCTGCGTGGGCAGCTTATGATGCCAGTCGTATTTATTCTCCATGACCGCCGAGCCGCAGCCCTTCACGGTATTGGCAATGACCACGGTGGGACAGCCCTTCACATGCCGCGCGTTCTCAAAAGCCCGGCTCAGATCCTCAATGTCATGGCCGTCCGCTTCCTCCACATGCCAGCCGAAGTTGCCGAAGCGGGCCCCCAGGTCGTCCTGGTGCATCACGTCCTCCGTATTTCCGGACATCTGCAGCCGGTTCCGGTCCACGATCGCGCAGAGATTGTCCAGGCGGTAATGACTCGCGGCCATGACCGCTTCCCAGACCGACCCCTCAGCCAGTTCACCGTCACCCATGAGAGTATAGACGCGGTAGCTTCGCCCATCCATCTTCCCGGCCAGCGCCATGCCCGTACACACGGGAAGGCCATGTCCCAGAGAACCGGAATTCATCTCGATGCCCGGCAGCTTATTATTAGGATGACCGATAAAGGGAGAACCGAATTTCGAGAACTCATGGATCACCCGTTCTGTGGAGAAGAACCCCTTCGCCGCCAGCACCGAGTACAGAGTCTCGACCGAGTGCCCCTTGCTCATGACAAAACGGTCCCGGTCCGGGTCATCCTGGTTCTCCGGCCCGATGTTCATTTCTGTAAAGTACAGGGTGACGAGAATTTCCATCGCGCTCATGTCGCCGCCGATGTGGCCGCCCTTCCCCTCCATGATCATGTTCACTGCGTTCATACGCAGATCATAGGCTTTCGCCTGCAGTTGCTTATTATCCATGGTCTGTTCACTCTCCTCTGAGATATGCTTTGACTTCTTCCTCAATGGGATCGTAGAGATCCGGCGTCACACCGATGTATTTACAGGCCTCATAGAGTACTGGCACCACATTCTGATGAATCCCCACGCAGTGATGAATGTAGGGTCCCTCCACGATCTTCGCCTCCAGACGCTTGATGTTCTCCACCTCCACCCAGAGATAGGTTCCCATGCCTTTCGGCCCGTCGACGCCCCGGGCATTCCCCAGAAGCAGCGAATACTCCCCGTTGTCCCCGTCGAAACGGCAGAGCGTCACGTCCCCGTGCTTCGCCTCCGCCGTCAGACTTCCGGGGTGATCGAAGGCCAGAGGGTACGTGAGCTTCGGGCGCTCCCGCGCCACCGACACGGGCCAGGGGCCGCAGTGCTGCAGCAGATCGCCGTTCTCGATGTCCGGATGGCGGATCGTCCAGTCCGCGAAGAAGCTCCGTGTCTCTCCCATCGCCGCCGCCTCCGCCAGCAGGGCCGTAATGGCGCCGTGAATATCTGTCTCGCAAACCACCGGGATGCCTTTCTCATTGAGGATCGCGTTCGCAGCACAGGGCATGATGCCGATCTCTGTCTGCAGCGCATTCCAGCACTGGATCGCCGCCGCCTGACAGCCATATTTCTCCGTCAGGTTCTCCAGCGCCAGAGCCAGCGCTGCCACACTCTCCACTTCGTCCTCCCGGATGCAGATCTCCATCGTCTCGCGGATATGAGCCAGCATCCCGGCCATCCGTGCTTCATCCTGACGAACAGCCCGCATCTCCTCGGTCAGCTCCGTCATGGGCACGGGAGAGAGCTGAATGTTAAAACGTTCCAGCAGCTCGCCCTCGTTGCACATCGTGCTCCAGAATTCAAACGGGCGCGTGGAGATCTGCAGGATCCGGATGTTCCGGAAGGTCCGGACCACGTTGCAGACAGCCAGGAAATCCCGCAGCCCCCGTTCGAAGACCGGATCGTCCAGGCGGCAGTTAGTCATATACGTGAACGGAACCCGGAACCGCCGCAGCACCTTTCCCGTGGCAAAAAGCCCGCACTGCGTGTCTCGCAGGCGAACGCCGTTCTCGTCCGGGCGCTCATCCAGAGGTCCCCAGAGCAGCACCGGAACGTTCAGATCCTTCGCCAGCCGGGCGCACTCGAACTCCGTGCCGAAATTACAGTGGGGAAGGAAGAGGCCGTCCACCTTCTCCCGGCGAAATTTCTCTGCGATCTTCACGCGGTCCCCGTCGTCATAGAGGAGTCTTTCCTCGTTGATATCATCGATGTCTACAAAGTCTACGCCCAGCTCCCGCAACCGATCCGCCGTCAGCTTCCGGTATTTCCTGGCATCCGGAGCGCTGAAAATACTCCGCCGCGTAGGGGCATAACCCAGTTTTATATGCGCCATATGTTACTCTCTCTTTCCTGCGGAGAGCGGCTCCGCATTCTGTTTTCTCGGGCTGCAGACGGCAGCTCAGAACCTGCAATCATCTCAGATTCATTGTAGAGGCCAGTTTACTTTACTTCAATCAAAAGTAAAGTAAATCTATGTGCGTTTTGCGCTTAATTTTCAGCTTGATTCTTGTATGTTCACAAAATATGTTTTATAATGACGCAGGGAAAAAAGGTCATGAAATGTTGCCGTACATACGGAGAGCAAAAAAATTTGCAGGAGGAACGAACGATGTCCATCACGGCGAAGGAGCTGGCAAAGAAACTGAACCTGTCCGCCACAGCGGTCTCCATGGCGCTGAACAACCGTCCCGGCGTCAGCACGGAGACACGCGAGCGTGTCCTGAAGGCGGCCCAGCAATACGGCTATGATTTTTCCCGGCTTGCCGCCAAAAGCACGGAGAAACGCACTATCTACGTCCTCTTTTACCGGGCGCACAATGCGATCCTCTCCTATTCTCCCATCTTCATGGAGCTGTCTGACGGCATCATGCAGGAATGTTCCCGTCTCGGCTATCCGATGAAGACTGTGCAATTTTATGAGAAGAAGGATGATCTGGAGCTTCTGCTGGAGGAGCTGCGCCTGGCGGACTGCGGTGGGCTGATCCTCATCGGCACGGAAATGAGCGCTGAGGCCTTCCGGCATTTCCAGAACCTGAAATGTCCGATCGTGCTTCTGGACAACTGCTTCGACGGGCTGGACTGCAACTGCGTCCTCATCAACAACCGCCAGGGAGCCTACCGGGCCACCGAATATCTGATCTCACGAAGGATGGCGCAGCCCGGCTACCTGAAATCTTCCTATCCTCTGAACAATTTCAGCGAGCGCATGGAAGGCTTCCAGCGCGCCGTGCGCGACAGCGGCATGTCCTACTCGCGCTCCCCGGTCCACACCCTCTCCCCAACCCTGGAGGGCGCTTTCGCCGATATGATGGAGGTTTTGGAGCAGAAAACTCCCCTGGCGAAATGTTACTTTGCCGACAACGATCTCATTGCCATCGGCGCCATGAAGGCTCTGAAAGCCAAAGGCTATCGGATCCCCGAGGACATCGCCGTCATCGGTTTCGACAACATCTCCGAAAGCCGCGTCGTCGATCCGTTCCTGACCACTGTCAACATTCCCAGGCACTGTATGGCGCAGGTGGCTGTACGCCGCATCGACGAACTGATTCACGAGCGCGCTCCGTATTTTTCGAAAATCCAGATCTCCACGAGTCTGGTAAAGCGATTCTCTGCCTGAGAAGATCGGACTTCAACTTTCCGGGAAAAGATCTCCTGATTTCACTCAGGCTGCCAAAAGTGTTTTCCGCGCCGGCAAAGGACCTGTCAGTGTCTGGAGTCTTTACTTTATCCATGAAACATATCAAGTGGAATCTTCTTTATCTTCGACTAAATCGCCCTGTCCCCGTGGACGGTTTCGGGGAAACATGCTAGACTGTTCATACCAGAAAACCGGACAGATCATGTCATGACATAAAGTTTACAGCTGAATCACGGGAGGAAGATATGGAAAAAGTTGAGAGATGGGGCGTCTTCGAGACCGCAGTGCCGGGACGAACCGAAGGCAATCCCTTTACCGATTATGAGATGCAGGCCACCTTTACCGGGCCGCAGGAGACGCGCACGGTGGAGGGATTTTATGACGGCGACGGCACGTGGCGGGTGCGTTTCATGCCCTCCTTCGAGGGAGAATATACCTACCGGATCTACGGTAATTTCTCTGACTGCGGGACGGAAGGCCGCTTTCTGGTCACGGCGCCGGGACCAAACAATCATGGGCCGGTCCGGGTTCGCAACCGCTATCACCTGGCCTGGGAGGACGGCACGCCCCACTATTCCCTGGGAACCACCTGCTATACCTTCGATCTGCAGCGGGAGGAGATCGTCGAGGAGACATTCCGGGAACTGGAGAAGGGATATTTTAACAAGATACGCTTCTGCCTCTTCCCCAAGCACTATGATTTCTGTCTGTACGACCCGATTGCCTTCCCCTACGAGGGGACACCCATGGACGCCTCCGTCCTGACCCGGGAGAATTTCGATCAGTATAACGGGAATCCGCCCGGCAATCACTGGGATTTCACGCGCTTTAACCCGGCCTTCTTCCGGATTCATGACCGGACCATCCGGCGGCTCATGGATATGGGCATCGAAGCGGATCTGATTCTCTTTCACGCCTATGACCGCTGGGGCTTCTCCCAAATGTCGATGGAGGACAACCGGCGGTATCTCCGCTATGTCACCGCCCGCTACAGCGCCTTCCGCAATGTCTGGTGGGCGCTGGCCAATGAATATGAACTCCTGCACCACAGCGAAGCAGACTGGGATATTCTGGGTAAAGAACTCAGATCCCACGATCCGTACGGCCATCTGCTGTCGATCCACAACTGTGAAGTCTTCTACGACTATTCGAAGGACTGGATCACCCACTGCAGCTGCCAGCGCTGCGACCACTACCGTACCACGGAATCCACGGACGAGCTCCGCATGCAATACGGCAAACCCGTGGTCTGGGATGAATTCGGCTATGAAGGAGATTTCCCGCACTGCTGGGGCAACTTCACACCGGAGGAAATCGTGCGCCGCAGCTGGGAAGCCCTGCTGCGCGGCGGCTACTGCGGACACGGGGAAACCTTCCTCAGCGAAGACAATGTCATCTGGTGGGCACACGGCGGCCGCCTGAAGGGACAGAGCGCCGAACGCTTCCGCTTCATGAAGGACTTTCTCGCCGACGTTCCCGGCTGCGGCCTGAAGCTCGCTAAGCTGCGCGACGATAAACATTTTCAGTGGGACGACAAAGTGGCCGTCCCCGAAGCCCCCCGGTATGAGGGAACCTGGTATTTCTTCTATTACAGTCTCTGGCAGCCCGCCTTCCGCCAGATCTGGGTGGACGACACCACCTGGTTCGATGTGGACGTGATCGACACCTGGCAGATGACCGTGACTCCCATCGGTCGCCGCCGGGGCCGTTTCAACGTTCCTCTGGGGACGAAGCAGTATATGGGAATCCGGCTGCGAAAGAGCGAAGTGCAGGATGATCTTTGATCTTAAAGTCTACCCGTGTCATGCGGCGCAGGCAGTCTTTCCCCTCATCACGTCAAAAAGAGCCGCTCACGCGGCTCTTTCGCATACTGTGATGTTTCAGTACTTTCCCCTACAGGATTCCCACCGCCTCAAGCAGCAGGACGAGAAGCAGCGCCGGTGCGATATAGCGGATCATGACGCTGTGAAGACGCCGACGCTGGAACTTTTGACCGGTCTTCTCCACCTCCTCGGTGATCGTATCCGGCTTCAGAACCCATCCGATCAGAATGCAGGTTCCCAGCGCCACAGCCGGCATCAGGCAGTTGTTGCTGATATAATCAAGGATGTCCAGGATCTGTGCCGTGGAACCATTCGGCAGTTTGATCTCAAAATAAAAACGATTGTATCCCAGACAGACAATGATCCCAACGCACAGCGCGATCGCGGTTTCCAGCAGCGTCGCCTTTGTCCTGGACAGATGGAACTGATCCATAAAGCTGGACACGACCGCCTCCATGATGGAGATTCCGCTGCTCAGCGCCGCGAAGAACACCATCACGAAGAACAGACAGCCGATCACATTTCCCATGCTGCCCATGGCCGCAAACACCTTCGGAAGCGAGACAAACATCAGTCCCGGGCCGGAAGCTGACAGACCGTCCCGTCCCATGAAGCAGTACACCGCCGGGATGACCATGACTCCGGCCAGAAACGCGACCAGTGTATCGAAAAACTCGATCTGGTTGACCGCATGCCCCAGGTTCACCTCGTCCTTCATATAGGAGCCGTAGGAGATCATGATTCCCATGGCCACACTCAGACTGAAGAACAGCTGTCCCATGGCGTCCATGATCACAAGAAAAATATCCCTCAGCGTCAACCCGCTCAGATCAGGGATCAGATAGATGCTCAGTCCCTGCAATCCCGTCCGCGACACACCGTCTCCGTCCGTATAGCTCAGTGTCAGTGAATAGAGCGAAATGCCGATCACCAGCAGGATCAGAACCGGCATCATGATCTTCGAAGAGGACTCGATGCCCTTGTTGACCCCGCGAAATACGAGAAAGGCCACCAGCCCAAGAAAAAGGACCATGAAAACAAGCGGCTGCTCCGTTCCTGAGATAAATCCGGTAAAATAGTCGTCCGAGGACGCAGCCACGCCTGAACCGGTCAGAAAGACGACAAAATATTTTAACACCCATCCGCCGATCACACTGTAATAAGGCATAATCATCATCGGCACCAGACAGGCCGGAATGCCCAGGAAACGCCACTTCTCATGAAGCTGTCCATAGGCGGTTAACGGGCTTTGCTTTGTTTTTCTTCCGATCGCGACCTCGGTGATCAGCAGCGCAAATCCAAAGGTCAGCGCCAGCGCGAGGTAGCTCTACAGCA
>JAJQDL010000182.1:4560-7842 GCA_021202235.1 Lachnospiraceae bacterium | reverse complement strand
CCTCGGTGTTGGTGGTGTAGATCATGCCGCCGTTGTTCGCTGTCAGGGTACCGCCGGAGATGCGCAGAGTGCTGACGCCCTCCTCGGAGTCGCCGGACATACTCTGATAGACGATCACGTTCCAGGTGGTGTCATTCTGATCGTCGTCGCTCATATTTCCGGTGATATCGCAGTCCGTGAGACTCAGATAATTCAGGCCTTCCATGCAGAGCGCTTCCGAGCCGATGGCGGTCAGTGTCGCATTGGAAACGGTGATATCGGCCGTGCAGTATACGGCGGGTGAGCCGGTGCCGCTGCTGGTGTAGGTGCCGCCGTCCACAGTCATGGTGCCGCCGCCCCGGTCACTGCGGATGGCCGCGGCAGATGCTCCGGCCGTGGAGACGGTCAGGTTGGAGGCACTCAGCGTGCCGCCGCCCGCAACATGGATGCCGCCGGAGGTATCCTGCGTTGTGGTGATCGTGGTATCCTCTACATTCACCACGGAATTCCCGTAGGCGAAGATTCCGGCGCCGCCGGAGGCGTCTGTCGTGATGACGCTGTTTAAAACGTTCAGGATGCCGTCTGTGGCCAGGATCGCCGCGCCTACACCGTAGAAGCTGGAACTGTCTCCGCCGGTGCTGTCAGAAGAAGTACGGTCTACGGTGATGTCGCTCAGCGTGACGGTGCCGCCGCTGATCAGGATGGCGTTCTCATCGGTGCCGGTGGAGGAATAGCTCTCACTCTCCACGGTGGCATCTTCTGCATATTCGGTCACTGCGTCGAAGCTCTCAGGCTGTTCGGCCTGCGTACTGCCGCCTTCGCCGCCGGGACCACCTTGACCACCGTCTTCGCCGCCTGGGCCGCCGCCTTCACCGTCAGGAGGCGTCTCCCCCTCTGCCATGCTTTCTCCGTCGGGCGGGGTGCCGCCCTCTTCCATGCCTTCTCCGTCGGGAGGCGTCTCCCCCTCGGGCATACTTTCACCGTCCGGACGGCTTCCCGGCTCCTCCGCGCTCTCTGCGAGAGAAGACTCTGCTTCGTTGCTGGCGTCCGTGGATGAGGAACCGGCGCATCCCGACAATGCCAGGATGCAGATGAGCGCACAGGCACATCCCTTGTTCAGAAATCGTTTTCCTTTAAACATATTGAACCCTCCGTATTCTGACCAATAGCCATTACATCGTTATTAATTTGCTCAAGAAGTATAGACAGGGTTTGTGAACAGAAGGTGGTAAGGAAATGAGATGTTTGTGAATTACGGCGGTTCCCTTTGCTTCTTTACAGGAACGGGCAGCCGGAGCACACTCGCGCGTAAGGAAGTATGTCGCCAAAGCGACCGTGTCTACGCTCCGCTTCGGTCGTTGCTAAACGAGCGCCACTGGCGCTCAGCAACGGCGCGAGAATGCGCAAAGCGCATTCTTATTTACAGAGCCGCAGCATGGCAGTCATCATCCCTTCAATATCCAGAACGCCGCAGGCAAATCCCTTCTTGACGAGTTCTTCCGGCAGATATTCATCATATTTGTCAAAAACCGGTACCTCGCCGGGATAGACAAGGCTCATCGGGTCAATGGGCTGCTGTAATTCCTCCCGCAGAATCTTCCAGAAATCCTGCTCAGAGACAGACATGACAAATTGAAGAAAATACGGCCGGGAGGCATCTATACCATGTATGCCCAGTCTTTTCCCACAGCGGAGCTTCAGATACCGCCCCAGACCCACATAGGAATAAGTACCGAGCCAGGGGAACAGACAGTACATATTTCCGCCGAGGCAGATCAGATTCCGGTCGGCCAGCCCCGCATTCTCCGCGGCGGTGCGGGCGGAGGACAGTCTCGTCACGGCGTTCTTCATGAGATATGGGTAGGACTTCTTCTCGCAGAGTACGCCCCGCATCCGTTCGAGGATCCGGGTGTGAATGTCACCGGGAACCTCGCCGAAGTAGGCGGGAACCTTTCCCTGTATCATCTCGCAGTATACCATATGCCGCTTGTGATCCACTTCGTCGACCAGCCAGACATGACCGGCGATGGCGACCTTCTCTCCGACGGGCGGCGGCTTCACGATGGTTCCGAGACCTTCGGTACAGGCGAGGACAGTGTCCTCTTCATTTTCCTGATATAGCGCTTAGAATTTATAATTGTTGATGATACGCTCCCCGGCAAGGCCGACGATGAGACCGCCGCCTTCCGTCCGCTGGATGTGGTCTGTCTCCAGCAGATGGCGCAGGAGCAGACGGAAATCATCCTGCGAGACCTGCTTAAAATAGCGCAGGGTGAGAATGCGGGCGGCGAGCTCTGCCGGGGTCATCTCGCCGCAGGAGGCCAGAGTACTCATCGTCTGATGATACAGCAGGCTGTACGGCAGCGCATCCAGCCGCGGCGG
Organism: Lachnospiraceae bacterium; assembly: GCA_021202235.1. Classification (GTDB taxonomy): domain Bacteria; phylum Bacillota; class Clostridia; order Lachnospirales; family Lachnospiraceae; genus UBA3305. The sequence continues at coordinate 5,481 of JAJQDL010000182.1, read as the reverse complement.
TTCGACCCAGCGCTCTTCGAGGTAAAGTTGTACCAGCGCAATGCCCTGAATCAGCTTCCAGGGAATCGTGGCAGGCAGCAGAGAGCGAGCCTCGGGCGGCTCTTCCCGCATGACAAACCACATCTCCGGCGGAAGCTCCCGCCGTCCGGTGCGGCCCATCCGCTGGAGAAAGGAGGAGACCGTGAAGGGCGCGTCAATCTGGAACGCCCGCTCCAGACGGCCGATATCGATGCCCAGTTCCAGAGTGGCGGTAGTCACGGTGGTCTGGAACTGTTCCTCATCCTTCATGACGGCCTCTGCCGTCTCCCGGTAGGATTCCGACAGGTTGCCGTGATGGATCAGAAAGCGATCCGGTTCCCCCTTCGCCTCACAGTATTGCCGCAGTGTGGTTGTGACGGCCTCACACTCCTCCCGGGAATTGACAAAGACCAGACATTTCTTCCCGCGGGTATGCTCGAAGATATAACCGATGCCGGGATCGGCTTCTGCGGGTGCCGTGTCGGTTCGCGGCGCCAGAGCGTCGTCTGCTGTGGACGCGGTTTCCGGGGGCTGAGCGTGAATCTTCGTCGGCGCACCGGCATGGGTCGGGGGAAACGTATAAAAATGCTCCATGGAGAGCCGCCAGCGGACGTTTCCCTGCGGCAGCTTCGGGACGACGGTCGCACGCCCGGTTCCGGCGGAGAGGAAGGCGCAGGCATCCTGGGGCTCCCCGATCGTTGCTGACAGGCCGATGCGCCGCGGGTTTACTTCCGCCAGACGGCAGAGCCGTTCAATCAGGCAGAGCGTCTGCCCGCCGCGGTCTCCGCGCATGAGGGAATGCAGTTCGTCGATCACAATAAAGCGCAGGTCGCCGAAAAGCGTACCGATGGCCGCGTGACGGTGCCGCCGCATAGCCTCCAGGCGGGCCGGTGGGGGCTGCAG
>JAJQDL010000182.1:0-4550 GCA_021202235.1 Lachnospiraceae bacterium | reverse complement strand
CCGGAGGGCTGAGGGGTTCTTCTTCTGGAGGTTTTTCTGAGAAGACGAAACCTCCCCGTGCGAGTGCCAGACCGGAATCTGAGCCTCCCGGCAGAGATCGTTCAGCCGGGAAAACTGGTCGTTAATCAGGGCTTTCAGCGGTCCGATGTAGAGGGCGCCGACGGAAGCAGGCATGTCCTCTGTGAACAGCGTAAGAATAGGGAAAAATGCTGCCTCTGTCTTGCCCGAAGCGGTGGAGGAGGTCAGCAGCAGGTTTTTGTCGGTATTAAAGATCACATCTGCTGCGGCCGCCTGCACGGCTCGCAGATTTTCCCAGCCGTTTTGATAAATATAATCCTGAATGAATGGGGCATACCGGTCAAAAGTATTCATGCGTACCGCCTCCTTTTTGCAAATCGTAAATGGCCATGCGTCTCTTTTTTGGCGCTCTGCAATATACGAAAGTCGATTGAAGCGTGCTGATCGCGGACTGCGCAGGCAGCCATTCCTATAATGTAAATTCCGCGTAGTCGCCCAGTGTGCCTGCGGCCTGCTCCTCCAGCGGTGTTTTCGCGTAGGAGAACTCTTCGGAATTCATAAGTTCCGTCACGCACAGTGCCGGATTCTGAAAGAGGATGTCCAGCAATTCGATGAAGTCCCGGATGATCTCCCGCGGCGTGATGTGAGAATCGGCGCCCACGCGCGCGTATTCGATGCGGATAAATGTCATGAGATCATCCTGCGTCAGACGCGGTTCATAGCCAAACAGCTGGGCATGAATATCTGCCAGCTTCTCCACAAGGATCAGCATTTCCTCGTTGGTCAGGGGCGAGAGGCGGATGATCGGAGCCAGCAGATCACGGGTATCTTCTCGCGAGAAACGCCCCTCGGTCAGGCGGGAACGCAGCGCTTCGTAGCTGTATACGCCTCTTCGTGTATCTTCGATACACTGCGGCGTGCCGCTGAGGATGACGCCGAGATAGCGGGCCTTTCCCTGCAGAGTATCGTTATACATGGTGAGAATCTTTTCGTAGTTATATTGCCGGGTAATCGCATTGGGGATCTTGTAGATGTTCACCAGCTCGTCGATCAGCACGAGCAGCCCGGCGTAGCCGGCACCTTTGAGGAAGGAGGCAAAGAGCTTGAGATATTCATACCAGTCGTCGTCGGTGATGATCACCTGGACGCCCAGATCACGTTTGGCTTCGGTTTTGGTCGTGTATTCACCGCGAAACCAGCGGATGCCCCTGGCTTTTGTTTCCTCGTCGCCGTTCACGTAAGCCCGATAATAGAGCGTCAGGAGGCGGGCGAAATCGAAGCCGTGCACCATACCGTTCAGTTCCTGAATGACAGCGAAGATCTTCTGTTCCACCTGCTTCGTGAAGGCCTCTGTGTCCACCGCCAGACCGGATTCGATCGCCACCTGACTCTGTACGCTGCTGATCCAGCGGTCCAGCACCAGCGGCAGTGCGCCACCCTCAGGGCGCGTCTTGGTGGACATATTCTGCATCAGCTCTTTATAGGTGGCCAGACCCTGCCCTTTTGTGCCCTGCAGACGGCGCTCCGGGGAAAGATCCGCGTCCACTACGACAAAATTCTTATCCATGACATAGTTGCGGATCGTCTGCAGCAGAAAGCTCTTGCCGCTGCCGTATTTGCCGCAGATAAAGCGGAAGGTCGCTCCTCCATCGGCGATGATCTCTACGTCGCGGAGCAGAGCCCGGATCTCCGGCTCGCGTCCCACGGTAATATATGACAGACCGACGCGGGGGACAACGCCGCCTTTTAAGGCCTGAATCAGTGTATTGGCAATTCTTTTCGGTATCTTCACTTCGGTATCATTACTTTCAGATCCTCCCGGTAATCTTCCACGAGGATCGGCGTATTGCCGTCAAATTCGATCACTGTATCGGCAAATTCATCATAGAGCTGCTCGTTGACGGACTCGGCGAGAAGAGAGGGCATCCGGTGTGTTTCCATGAGAAAGCTCTCTATATTTCCCCCGTACAGTAAAAGCTGCAGAAAACGCAGCTCATCCCCGGAGAGAGGACATGCGGGTGCCGCGGAGCTTTTTGCCGATATCGCGGATCGTTCGATCTCGGGACGATGTTCTACAGCTGGCAGTGCGGAAGTATTCGCTCCGGCAGCACATTCCGCTTTTGCCGTTGTGGAAGATATGGTTTTGCTGCAGCTTTCTGCTCCCGCTGCTACCGAAGTCCCCGTCTCAGTATAGCGTTCCTCTTCCGTCATAAGAGCCTGCCCGACGGCCTCGGAGCTGCGGCGGATGTCAGGAAGGCGGCTTAGGTCGAATTCCACTCTCAGGGGGGCTGGCTTTCTCACCTTTTTGATGGATTCTGAGAGAAGCTTTATTATGGTTTTATTTTCATCCCCCGGTTTCAGGGCCGGACGCAGACCCTGCTTTTCCCGCCACAGCCGGTCGGCTGTACGAACAAAAGTCCCCAGTTCTTTATTTGGCTGAGGGGCGGCATATTCCTTCTCAACACTCCAGCGGTTCTTTTCACAGAGATAGCGCTGGAGAGGGCTGACGCGGTACTCGTAGTGTCCGATCTTTCTTTGGTCATAGAATACTGCGGCGTAAAAGGGAAAATACCGTGCTTTCAGCGTCGGATTGCGATAGAGCTTCTGCGAATATGGACGCTCATAGCGCATTGCATAGCGGTCATTTAACCGGCGGTAGGCGGCACAGATGACCTGTGCGAGTTCCTCCGGAGACTGCCGATAGGAGATGGAACGGTCCAGACGATAGGAAGAAAGCCGCAGGATGGCCGGGAACAGGGCTTCGTCGTCGATGATGTCGCAGTGGCTGAGGGAGAGCAGCGCCTCGTCAAAATCCGCGTTCACAAAATCCCGGACTGATTCAACAGGCAGATAGTAATAAATGGCATAATCCGCAATCCACTGCCGGGTATGGCGGAGAATATGGGGATCCAGGGCGCCGTACTGCTCATAAAAGCACAGCAGAGCCGTCAGCCCTTCCTCCTTCGTCTGCGAGCCGATCTGGTGCAGGAGTTCATAGATATAGAGGTAGGCGTAGGTCAGCGAGGTCTTTTCCAGATTCCCGTGGCGCAGCCGGGTTCGCCAGGTAAAATAGCCTCTCAGCTCAGGCGTGGACAGGCTCTGGTAGGTAGGATAGTAGTGTATGACCTCTCCGTCATACGGACAGTCGTCCTCGAATTCCTCCATATAGCGTGCCTGCAGATAAAAGATTTGGGCGTCATTTGTATGTGAGAAAGGCGAGCCGAAGGCCAACTCCCGCATTTTCTTATATTCCTTTGGCGGGAGGCGATGAACCTGCTCCGGCGAGAGCCGGATCGGTTCGTCCTCATAACAGATTTCCTGATTCTCTATCCATTCCATGCTGAAATTCCCCGTCGAGTGAGTGTACTGTCTGCTGATGCTGCTGCGTGCTGATTCCTTCCTGCGTTTCAAAGGCTCAAAAGGATGCTATTCTCAAGTATAGTGAAATGGTTTATGGAAATCAAGCGGAACATTACATTGCGGAGCCGCCTTCCGGGGAGACAGCGGCAAACTGTGCAGTCGATTCTGAGGCAGACTCTTCACCCAGGCGGGTTCCGGCATCCTTTTTAAGTATTCGATTGAAATGCTCTGCTGCAGTCCTCAGCTGTCGGTCCTTCTTGCTCCCCGGATCGAAGGTCGGGTACAGGGGCGCAGGAGCCAGAGAAATCTGGTGGACACCGTACTGGCTCAGAATCGGATTTCGCGGCAGGATGGCCAGCCCCAGGCCAATGGAGACCAGAGAGGCGGCCGCGTGGTCTTCCTCTACCCGGCTGGTGACCCGCGGGGAGAGATGGCGTTCCTGAAACAGGCGTTCCACATAGCTGGTCTCGTCCAGAGGCAGGATGAAATCATAGCGGGCTGCCTCCTCCAGCGTTACCTGCTGCCGGACCGCCAGCGGATGGTGCGATGCCGTGACGAGGACATATTCCTGACGCAGAAGGGGCGTAAAGTCCAGCTCCGGTTCCGTGTCCAGCCAGGAACAGAGCCCCAGGTCGTAGGAACCGTCCCGAATATGGGGCAGGATATTCCGGGTGTTGGCCTGGTAGAAACGGAAGGAGATACCGTCGCCAGTCAGAGCGCGGAATTCCTGAATCTTTCGGGGAATATAGACCGGGCTGAGAGCATAAATGAACGCGAAATCGACCACACCGCCGTCCGGATCCAGAGATTCGCGTACCATCCGCAAGCCGGTGTCAATTTGGGAGAGGCCCCGATCAACGTAGCCGTACAGGAGACGCCCCTGCTTCGTCAGGACGACGCCCCGGCCGCTGCGTTCAAAGAGCGGTACGCCAAGTTCCTCTTCCAGCCCGGCAATAGTGCGGCTCAGGGAAGACTGCGAGACGGAAAGCTCTTCACTGGTGCGGGTATAATGTTCGTTTCGGGCCAGAGCGCGGAAGCAGGTCAGCTGGTGCAGATTCATAGAATGTCCTCCACATATCTTTTGAGAAAAAAAAACACGAAAATATTATAACACAAAAGATATAGAAAAAGTACAGAAAAGATATTGTTTTTTACCCAGTTATTTTTTATTG
>JAJQDL010000118.1 GCA_021202235.1 Lachnospiraceae bacterium | reverse complement strand
GTGTAAACAGATACCGTTTTTTTTTTCAATGGAGGGGGGGACCGGAAAAGCCTCAGATAAAAAATGAAAAAATAATAAAAAATGATTGACAGGAAGGTGAATTCGGTATATTATAAGTGCAACGTTTTAGTAAAACGTTGTACTAAATTGCCGGAAGGCCAGCTTTTCCGCTTTTGGCAACGAAAAGTAAGACCAAAAAACAAGAGGAGGAGGGAGTATTTAAGTAACACGATGGGGTGAGAAGCGGCAGAATCGTAAAGAGGTAAAGCGAAGGATGCCGAAACAATTTCAATGAAATCAGGAGAATGAAGATGAAAAAAAGAAAGGCAGATCAATTTGAAGAGTATGCGATAGCGATTCTGTTTATAGCAGCGCTTGTCGTAGTTGTTTTCCAGTCAGTGATTAAGTACATCATGCCGGATCTTGCGCTGATCACGGCAGACCTGTCCCAGTATATTTTCTGTTACATATCCTTCATAGGTATCGGGTACGGTCTGAAATACGGAGTCGATCTGACGGTTGATTTATTCGGAGGCTTAGTAAAGGGAACGGCCGTTGGGAAGGTGTTTTCCGTCGTTGAGAATATCCTTTATCCGGTGGTTTATGCCGCCTTGCTTGTCGGTGCAGTGCAGACCATGATCTCAGTGAGCGGACAGGTGGGAGCCAATATACCCATCCCGCTGCCTGCCGTATATTTTTCGGCTGTTTTCGGATTTGCCCTGGGGCTGTTCCGCTGGGTACAGAAGGTTTTTTTCCACAAAAATGAGAAGGAGAAAGCATAATGTTATTTGCATGGTCAATACTTGCGTTTCTGGTGGTTTCGATTGTTATGGGAATTCCCATGGTTGTTGGTTTTGCGTCAGCCAGTCTGCTTCCGCTGGTCATGGGAACGGACGGGTATGATATTACCCAGCTGATTACCTGGATCCTGAACGGGAACTCCAATACATATCTGGCTATCACATTCTTCGTGGTAGCAGGAAATATTATGTCCAAGGGAAATATATCTGAGAAGGTGTATGAGCTTTTTGCCTATTTCCTGGGAGATAAAAACGGTTTCCTGCCGATCTGTGCTCTGCTGACCGCAACATTTTACGGAATGGTATCCGGCTCGGCCATTGCCGTTACCGCTGCAGTAGGCTCTCTGTGCCTGCCGATCCTGACGCGGGCCGGATATGATAAGAAATATTTCGCAACACTTCTGTGCAGCTCAGGCTGCCTTGGCATGATTATTCCTCCCAGTACGACCGTACTGACGGCGGCCGGTCTGATGGGAATTGAGGATACGACACCGGCCCTGCGTCTGACGATGCTGATCGGACTGACCTGCATGGTCTTCCTGATGGCCTGCTCTTTAGTCCATACGCGGAAGGATCAGGGCAACCGGGAACAGATCATGAGAGAATTTGTTGAGCGAAGAGAGAAAGGTCTGGCGAGGGTATTTGCAGAAAGTATCTGGGCGTTAATGATTCCTGTCATTATCCTGGGAACGATCTTCAGCGGTCTTCTGACTGCAAATGAAGCAGCTGCTGTATCCGTCGTATATTGTATGATTATCTCAGTATACGTTTACAAGACGATGACCTGGAAAGATATCTGGAATACCATTATTGGTTCGATTAAGACCTTTGGTCCGCTGTGTATCATGATGGCGGTTGTGATCGGCTTCTCCAATGTAATCCCTGCCGCGGGTGCCAATGAGTTTGTGGGAAATGTGCTGCAGAATGTTCCTTTCAACTCCACAGCCTTCATGCTGATTACGGTGATCTGCATCTCGCTGATGGGATTCTTCATGGCAGGAACTTCGGTACTGGTACCGATTATGCTGCCGTTAGCCACGCAGCTGGGTATTGATATGACGCTGTGGTGCGCTATTGTGGCGGCGGTCGGAGCCTTTGCCCTGTTGACTCCCCCTTATGGATACGGCCTTCTGATCATGGCCCCGATGGCGGATGTACCGGTGGGAGAGATGTTTAAAAAGGTGCTGCCGTTCTGGCTTGGCCTGACACTGATTGCGGTGATCTATGCTGTATTCCCCGGACTGACCGCGTGGTTGTTGTAATTGATAAATGTGAAAAGAAGAGCTATCCCCCGGCACAACGTTATAGTAAAACGTTATGCCGGGACATAAAGGAGGTAGAAATGGACACAGTAAGAATCGGCAGTGGCCAGATGGAGGAGGTGATACAGTGACAGAGGAACAAAGGCTGTTTCAGGAAAAAAAACGGGACGTTGTTCTGAAGGATTTTAAAGAGCTGGAGGATCGTATCATCGGGGAACCCGGCACGTTCCGGGAGTATATGGTTGCGATGCGGGACGGCTGCAGGATGCGGACCGTGGTGTGTCTGCCGCCGGGGCGTGAGCGTGTCCCGGTCATCCTGCAGAGAACGCCCTATCCGAACAGCGAGATGGTTTTTCAGGCGGTTGCGCAGGAGATGACGAAGCGCGGTTTTGGTTATGTCTACAGCTTCTGCCGGGGAACCGGCGGTTCGGAAGGCGATTGGTATCCCAATACCATGAACGAACGGACCGATGGAAAGGATACGGTTGACTGGCTGGCGGAGCAGTCCTTTACAGAGTCGCTGGGAGTCTGGGGGAACTCCTATGCGGCGCTGACCGGCTGGATCATGGCGGACCTGGTGGAGGATAAGGTGCAGACCATGTACCTGACCCATTACGGGCTGAATCGGTTTTCTTCGATGTACAGCCGTGGGATGTTCCGGCAGGACGTGCTGACAAGCTGGGCCATGGACAATGCCGGGCAGCCGGTGACGGCGGACTTCCTGGAATCGGCGGCGTATCGGCCACAGATTCATGTGGATGAGGACAAATGGGGGATTCGTCTGGACTGGTATCGGGAGTGGATTACGCATACCGACAAAACAGACTCGTACTGGCAGCAGGGATTCTGGCATGAACTGCAGGAGAACGGGAAAAAGATCCGGATGCCGCTCTTTGTAGGAACCTCGTGGTTCGACCATCATTTCGGCAGCACGATGGAGACCTGGAAGACGTTGTCCCCGGAGTGCCGCGCAAAGAGTACGCTGCGGATCGGCGCCTGGAGCCATTTTATGCTGCCCTGCATGGAGCATATCGAGACGGAGCATCTGGAGCTGAATGATAATAAAACCGCGTTTCTGTGGTTTGAGTCGATCCTGATGAAGAAGGAGAAGCCGGAAGGGCGGATCCTGAGCTATCAGGTCGGCGGAGACCGGTGGGAGACATCGGCGTCCTATCCGTTCCCGAAGAGGGAGGAGAAGAGCTTTTATCTCTCTTCTGAGGCAGCAGACTGGCCCGGAGCCACCCGCCTGACGGAGAAGGCAGACTCCGGGGAGAGAAGCCTGCGCTATACCTATGATCCCGAAAACCCTGTAGAGACATGGGGTGCGGAGGCCTGCCTGAAGAGCAGAGAAAGTATTGGCAGTCTCAGACAGCCATCCTGCGGATACCGGGAGGACGTGCTCAGCTTTGTGACGGAGCCTCTCGCGGAGGATCTGGATATACTGGGAGTCCCGGAGGTGGAGATCTGGGTGTCCTCGGATGCGGAAGATACGGCCTTTACAGCAAAGCTGATGGAGATTTATCCGGACGGAGAGTCTTACAATATCCGCTCAGGTATCGCGACGATGGCCTATCCGGAATCTGACGAGGAACCGAGGCAGACATATGTGCCGCAGACAAAGCGCCGCCTGCGTCTGCATTTGTGGGATACCTCCTGGAAGCTGAAGGCGGGGAGCCGTCTGCGCGTGGACATTTCTTCGTCGGACTTCCCGCAGTACAGCATTCACAGCAATTTCGCCGGGAACTGGGCCGAGCAGGAAACGTGTAAAACCGCGGAACAGACGGTGTTCTGCGGAGGAGACACGCCGTCCCGTCTCGTCCTGCCGTTGAAACAGGGAAAATGAAGGAGAAAAAGGAATGAATGAAACGAAACAAAAGCGCAAAAAAGAACCGGAGATGATTCTCTACACTATCCTCTTTGCAGGCTTGTGTGTCGCTGTACTTGCAAGCATCTTTGTCCCGGCTGTTCTGGACATCGGAGTGCTGTGCTATGCTCTCATCGCCATCATCGGCGTCGTCACATGCTCCCGCACGAAATCCTTTATGGCAGTGGACAGCTTGGTGAATGTGTACCCCAGGGGACTCCGCAAAGCAGTCAAAATGATCAAGGATATCCTGATGCTTCTGGTCTTCACCGTCCTCTTCATCGTAGGCATTCTGGGGACGATCCAGCAGCTTTCCGAGCCCGCCTACAGCTCCACGCTGGGGGTTCCTCTGTTCGTGCTGTACGCGCTGCCCATCGTCGTATATCCGCTCGCGGTCTTCTTCTATATAAAGGCCATGAGAAATGAAACGAAGGAGGACAAATAAATGCTCGTAATGCTGATCGGACTTTTCTTTGGATTAATGATCTTTCTGGGCGTACCGCTCTTCGGGAGCATTGTCTGCGCCGTAGTTCTTCTTCCGCTGGTGTTCTCCTCCTGCCCATATGGTGTGGCTGAAATCGCCGACTGGGCCGTCTCCGGAGCCAACTACAGCGCCGGGATCCCGATTGTGGTATTCATTATCAGCGGCGCACTCATGAGTAAGGGAAAGCTGACCCAGAAGATTTTTGATATCTTCGATTATTTCCTGGGCGATAAGACAGGCTTCATGCCGATCATTTCGATCATGACTGCCATGTTTTACAGCGCAATCTCCGGTTCGGCCACGGCTGTAGCTGCGGCCGTGGGCGGTATGTGCTACCCCATCCTCATCGAGATGGGATACGAGCCTGCGTTTTGTGCGGTTATCCTCATGTGCGCCGGTGTCCTGGGATTCCTGATTCCGCCCAGCACGCCGCTGACAAGCGGAGCCGGATTCGTCAGTCTGGATCTGCTGACTGTTTATAAGGGCGGCGCGGTTCTGGGTATTGCCATCGGTGTGGTGCTGATTCTTTACTCTTATATTTATTGCCGGAGACATGGAAATGGCGACCCGGAGATCATTCACAATCATCATATGAAGGTGCGCTCCCGCGGATTTGTCGCTGTGTTCAAGGATGGAATCTGGGCGCTCCTGTGCCCGGTGCTGATTCTGGGACTGATTTTCAGCGGCTTAACGACCGTCGCTCAGACTGCCGTTATCTCTGTCATCTATGCCATTATCATCTGTGTCTTTGTGTACAAAACGCTGGATTTCTCCGGCTGCATCGAGACGATTCAGAATGCCATCCGCGACTCGCTGCCCATGCTTGTCATGCTGATGTGTGCGCTGATCCTGTCCTCGTGTATGAAGGCTCTGGATGCCCCCACGATGATCGCGAATGCGATCGCGAATATGGGTATCGGTGTAACTGCGGTCATCGCCCTCATTCTGCTGGCTATGACGCTGCTGGGCGCTTTCATGGATTCCGGCGCAGCGATGGCGATGCTGGTTCCCGTTGTTGTCCCGGTAGCCGCCGCGATGGGCGCCAATCCCTATGCTCTGCTCGTTGCGGTTGTGGCTGTTCAGAGTATGGGTCTGATCACACCGCCCTTCGGTCTGGTGCTGTTCATGTTCCTGTCTCTGACCAAGCAGCCGTTGGGCAAGCTTGTTAAGCAGCTGATCGTGCCGTTCGTTCTCTTTATGGCAATGGCATGCCTCTTCTGTATGGTTCCCGGCCTGACGGCCTGGCTGTTCTGACGGATAACCGCCTGGTGGATGCAATCTGCCGGGCGGTTTTTTGTGTGCGCAGGGGCGCGTAAGGTATTTTCCGGCTGACGCCGGACGCGCCCCGCGCGGCGGGTAAGAGGCGAAAAAGCCGCCTCCTACTCGATCAGGGCCGGGCAGGGAATTTTGCGGCTGACGCCGCACTCGGCCCGCGTGGCGAGCAGGAAGCGAAAAGCCGCTTCCTGCCCGATTCGAATATAAAAAAAACATATTCTCCTCTGTAAAAAATATCGATAAAGAACATTACGAAGAGTTGACATGAATTTAACGATTTAGTATACTGACAAATGGTCACAGGCAGCCGTACGTGGAGGGACTTGCGGAAAGTCCCTGTGGCTGCCTGAAAAAATTTACAGAAAATGAGGGGCAAAAAATGGGCAGAGTGTACAATTTCTCAGCGGGACCGGCCATGCTGCCGGAGGAAGTGCTGCAGGAAGCGGCAGCAGATATGATGGATTACCATGGAAGCGGTCAGTCTGTCATGGAGATGAGCCATCGCTCGGCGGAGTTCAAGGCGATCATCGAAACAGCCGAGCAGGATATCCGGGAGCTTCTGGATATCCCGGACAACTATCAGGTGCTGTTCATGCAGGGCGGCGGAAACCAGCAGTTTGCGGCGATTCCGCTGAATCTGGCGAAGAACGGCGTAGCGGATTATATCCTCACCGGTCAGTGGTCCAAGAAGGCAGCTAAGGAGGCGGAAAAATATCTGAAGGTGAATGTCATTGCCTCCAGCGCGGATAAGACCTTCTCCTATATCCCTGACTGCTCGGATCTTCCGGTTAGTGAGGATGCGGATTATGTGTATATCTGCGAGAACAACACGATCTATGGAACCAAGTATAAGACCCTTCCCAATACCAAGGGGAAGGAGCTCGTGGCGGACGTGTCCTCCTGCTTCCTGTCGGAGAAGCATGATGTGAAGAAATACGGCGTCCTCTGGGGCGGCGTGCAGAAGAATGTGGGTCCGGCCGGCTGCGCCATCGTGATCGCGCGGAACGATCTGATCCGTGAGGATATCAATCCGATCACCCCTGTGATGATGAATTACAAGATCACGGCGGACAACCATTCGCTGTACAATACGCCTCCCTGCTACACCATCTATATCTGTGGGCTGGTGTTCCAGTGGCTGAAGCGGATGGGCGGCCTGGATGAGATGAAGCGCCGCAATGTGGAGAAGGCGTCGGTTCTGTATGATTATCTGGATGGCAGCGATTTCTTCCATGGTACGGTGACGAATAAGGAGGACCGTTCGATCATGAACGTTCCCTTCGTGATCGGCGATAAGGATCTGGAGAAGAAGTTCATTCAGGAGGCGAAGGAAGCCGGTCTGGTGAACCTGGGCGGTCACCGCACGGTCGGCGGTATGCGGGCCAGCATCTACAACGCCATGCCGAAGGCCGGCGTGGAGAAGCTGGTGGACTTCATGGAGCAGTTCGAGAAGGCCAACCGCTGAGAATGAAAAAGCGGGCGGGAAGCACATTCACTGAGAAGTGCTTCCCGCTCTTTTTCTATGTATGCAAGTTGTGTTTGCCTAGCGAAGTAGATGCGCCAGTGTGGCGATGACCTCGCCATTGTCGTCGGTCTGCCCCTCGATCTTCTCACGCACCACGCCGCTGATGAAGACGATGTCCTTGCCGCTGGTCCAGACCAGTTCGCCGACCTTACCGATGTTCTTCTGCAGCTGACGGGGGGGTCAGGAAGAGGACATTGCGGCGGGAATTCAGCTTCTTTGCCGCATAGGCCGCGACACCGGGCCACTCCAGCTCGTCGGACATGGTTCCGTCGCTGAAGAGCTCCAGATTCGCAGTGAGCTGCGAGATGACCTCTTCGCTCGGGCAGTGGGGCAGGATCGCTTTGACGCGTTCGCGGTAGGCGTTGCGGCCGGCTGAGGTCCGCTCCCGGGCCAGGGACAGCGCGATCGTCGCACTGGCGGAGGTCAGGTTGTAGGAGAACAGGTAGTAGGGCTCCTGACCGATCTTGATGCCGTTGACATAGATTTCGCCATAGTTTCCGGTCTTCGGGTACACCTCGCCGTAGCGGGTCACCTCCAGCGGTTCGACATTCTGATAATGAAGGAACATGTTTTTGGCGGTGGTGATGTCTCGTTCTGAGACGCCCCGGAGGATGAATTCGGTTCCCACGAAGTGCTCATCCACGGGCTTGTCTACCAGCGCCAAAATGGTGCTGACACCCTCGAAGCCGTATTTATTGGTGCGCAGGAAGGTGATGTGGCTCGATTTGGAGTCGATAGACATCTCTACGCCAAAACGGTCAAACACGCCGATGGCTT
>JAJQDL010000106.1:7819-8118 GCA_021202235.1 Lachnospiraceae bacterium | reverse complement strand
CTTCCCACGAGCCAACTCCCCCTGCGCACCGAAAAAAGACGCATTCGCCCCGTACTCCCCCCCATCATCTGCAGGGCCTCGAGCGCTTCCCGTTCCTGCAGCTGCCAGACAGACTCATAATACCGGAACACAACCATGGAAAACATCAGAAGGAGCAGTCCCAAAAGCATCTGGGAACAAATTTCTTCCTTCGTATTCTCCCACTCATCTGTTTCCAGCTTCATCCATCCATCGGATGTCAGACTCCAGTGCGAGACACGAAGTCCGAGGTCTTTGGCTGAGAGGGGCAGTTTAGGACG
>JAJQDL010000106.1:0-7809 GCA_021202235.1 Lachnospiraceae bacterium | reverse complement strand
TAAAGACTGATTCCCTCCCCGGCAGGAATATTTTCCATTATTTCCTCTGTCATTTCCACAGTCCCCGTTCCTTCACTCACTATTCCTTCCGAAGAATCCCATCGGCTGATCTCTTCCACTTGTTCTTCTTCCGCAAGTTCAGCCTGTAGGGAAGTCAGTGTCTGCTCTCCGGCGTTCTCCTCTTCTCCCTCCAGGTACACCATGGCAACACACGGAGACTGCAGCGTCTTCCATAGAGTCATCGTTTCCCCCAGACAGGTAAACAGCACAAAAAATCCGACCACCGAAAGCAGAGTGATCCACCCTATTCCCCCTCCGCGAAGGCTTCGGCCGGCCAATCGCCAATCACTCATCGTACGCTCCTTCATCCACATACCTATTTCTTTCTCAGCCGGTCACGTCGGAGGATGATGCCGCTCAGGGAAGCGGCCAGCACAAAAACCAGGGCAGCGGCGCCCAACCAGGGCATTCCGGACTTTTCCTCTGCTTCTTCCTCCGCCTCAGCCGTCTCAACAACCAGGGCTTCTATGGTCGTTCCGATTTCATATTCCTGCGTATATTCCGTCCCATCTGTATCTTCATAGATCAGAATGAGAGTTCCGCCGGTTTCCCCATACAGGGATTCCCCTTCTTCCAACTCCCGGCTTGTTCCATCGCTGCGCTGATTCAGAGTCCCGGCAAAGATTTTCATGACGGTACTCCCCTCACTCCCTGCTTCCAGGGTTCCTATGTATGTACTGCCGGAAGGGATCAATCCATCCGCATCCAGGGAAAACCGTACATTATAGAGCGTACTCCGACCCAGGTTCATGACTGACAGTTCCACCTCAAAAGTATCACCTGCATTGACACTCTCCGGAAACACCGGTGTCAGGAGTTCAACGTCCAGAGGCTGATAAATGTTCACGGACACACTTCCGGAGGAAGTCAGCGTCTCCGCATCCGGGTTATCATAGCTCATGTCCAGACGAATTTCGACCGATCCTTCCGCTGCATCACGGCGGGCCTGGCAGTTCAGCGTCAGCGTGGTCTCCTTCCCTGCGCCCAGGGAGCCCAGATAATACACGCCTCCCGGATCCGTCAGGCTCAGATCAACACTTTCAACCGATGCTGTTACAGCCATATTCTGTACGGAGATCCTGCTGCTGGTATTGCGCAGGGTCACTGTGACCGTGAATGTATCCCCGGCTTCCACGCGCTCCTGACTGACAGAGCAGTCTTCCACCAGAACAATCGGCTGAGACTGTGGTGCAGTCTCCGTTTCGGCGCTTCCTTCTCCGCCCTCCGCTTCACCCACAGCATCGTCCGCTCCGGCTTCCTCCCCGTCGGCTTCGGCTTCCCCGGATGTTTCTTCCTCTGCCCCGTTTTCCTCGCTGTCCTCCCCATCCAGTGTCACATAGATCGTAAAAGTCTGTTCCACCTGTGTGCCGTCTGTGCCCCTGGCCTGTACCGTCAAAACGATCGGATAGATGCCTTCCTCATATTCCTTTGCCAGTTTCAGTTTCAGTTTGAACAGGTAAACGGATCTACTTTTCCCGGATTTTGTCTCCTCCTCCGTCAGCTTCACGGTCTTCTGATAGTTTTTATACTGAAACGGACTGTTTTCTGTTTCGCCCAGATCAGGGGTGACCGTTATGGTCCCGTCCTTCACGGCTCCGTTCGCCTGGAGCGGCAGGATCAGAAGTACCGTTCCATTCCCGACCGTCGGGCTGTACCCTTTGCTGTAGGATTTGTCCATTCCCTCGTAGACCTGTGAATTCTCAACGGTAAAAACCAGTGATGAAGCATTTTCTGTTTCCGTCTCAACAGAAAATGCTTCTGTTTGTGTTTCTTCGGTACCTGTTTCGGCCTCCTCATTCTCTGTTTCATCTTCCATCAAAGAGGAGCTTTCCTCATTCGCTTCTTCCGTTTCCAGCGAAGAGGCAATTTCTACACTTTCACTCTCTGCTCCTGCCGCCACAGCCGGAACGGCTCCCAGGAAACTCGCAGCGCCTACACAAACAATCAGCAAAAAAGCCCGTACCCTCATGATTTTTCTCCCAACTCTGTCTGACCATTCTCCATCTGCCAGCCACGGTCCGCCGGTTCCCCGGGGCACTGCCGGTCTGACAGATGGACCCAGGCCGGAACATTTCCCGGAAGGAAATATTCCGCCGCGGCAGTTTCCCAATCCCTCCAGAGCTTTTCTTCTGCCTCCGGAGATAGTTCCCGTGTGAAGTGATCCGCCAGGATCAGACGCGGATGCCTCTGGCTGGCACGCGCCAGATTCAGGCGGCACCGCTCTTCCGGGGACAGGGAATCAACCCGCCGTCCTTCCATATGGCGCAGGCCCAGGCGCTCCAGCCAGAAGTTCCGCTCCTGTGCCGTTTCACGTTTCGTTTTTCCGGAGCCGTCCCTCCTCCTGCTTTCAGCCAGGCGGAGATGATCCAGACAGGTCAGCGAAGAAAAAAACGGATTCCCCTCCGGGATCACTCCCACATACGTCATACCCTGCTGCCAGGATGCCTCTTTCCCGGGATAAAACAGCTTCCCGAACAGGATCACCTCCCCTTCCTGGAACGCGTCTCTGCCGCAAAGGCAGCGGAACAGGCGGGTCTTCCCACTGCCGGCTCCTCCCAGGATCAGGGTATGCTCCCCCGGCCCGACATCGAGGCTCAGGCGGTACAGGAGCATCCGGTCCGGCGGCAGCCAGATCGTCACGCCCCGCAGAGACAGGATACTCCCGGGCGGATTCTGCAATCCCTGTTCCGGTTCAGACACCGGAAGAGGCTTTCTCCTCATACCTCCACCCCCTGTCTCCACCAGTCCCCGGGATCCTCTTCGCCCCGAAGCATGGTCATATGTCCCGCATCCATCTCGCAGACCGTATCGCACAGGGCATCAATGTCCGCCTGATTATGGCTTGCCAGGATGATCGTCTTCCCCTGGTCCCGCAATCCTCCGATCAGTTCCCGCATCTGAGCGACACCCTGCCGGTCCAACCCGTTAAACGGCTCATCCAGTATCAGAATGGACGGGTTTTCCATGATCGCCTGGGCAAGTCCCAGCCGCTGCCGCATCCCCAGAGAATATTTTCCGAGCGTCTTCTTCATGGCCGGATCCAGCCCGACCTGCCGCAGGACATCCCCGATCTCACGCTTCCCAACAATCCCCCGCAGGGAAGCCAGCAGCTCCAGGTTCTTCCTTCCGGTCAGGCGGGGCAGGAAACCCGGCGTCTCGATGATGAGCCCCATGTCGCCGGGGAAGTCCACATCCCGTCCCACACGCTGGTAATTGACCAGGATCTCGCCCTGATCCGGCGCCAGGAAGCCGCAGATGCACTTCATCAACACGGTTTTTCCGCTGCCGTTATTTCCCACGATGCCGTGGATGCATCCCCGCCGGAAGTCCCGGGTGATATCCCACAGTACCGTCTCCCCGCCAAAGCTTTTACGTACCTGGTGTACCTGGATGACTGCGTCCCCGCATTTCTCCCTGTTCATTGTCCCTCCGTCCCCCGAAAATCGAATGGATAGCGGCGGATACACTGCAGGGTCAGTCCCGCCAGTACCGCCAGCAGCACGCCAAACAGGGCTCCCGTCTGCCAGAGCCGCGGCAGGCTGTCATAACCGAAGCTGTGCATGGAATAGGTCGCATGATTCAGCGGAGACAGCCAGCCCACCAGCACCCGGGCCTTGTAGGCCAGCTGGTCCGGCAGCTGCAGCAGACTCTGCAGGCGGTCCGGATCCAGCAGGAAGCCATACAGGCTGAACGCCAGGGCGCCCACGATCCCTGCCGCCTGCCCTTTCCAGAGATTAAGCAGCAGCATCAGAAATACCAGGACCAATGTGTATAAAAGAATCAGCCCGAAAATGACCCGGAGGCAGGCAAAAGGGCGGGTCATCTCCATCGTTTTCACAAGGGCCGGTACTGAAAGGCTCTCCCCCTCCCCGGAATAACCCAGAAGGGCGGCCGTTGGGCTCCACATATCAGCGGTGAATGCGCTTCCCATGCAGAGGACCGCGGTCGACGCCAGGAGGAAGAACAGATACAGGGAAACCGCCAGGATGATGTACAGCATCTGCCCTGCAAGCCAGATCTTCCGGCTGGTCCGTACCAGGAAAAAGGGCGTTCCCGGCGTCAGGAACGGCATGTCTGCAAACAGGAAGATCAACAGGACGGAAGCCAGCAGGATCGAGTCGCTGTCCCCAAATGTCCAGATGAAGGGTTCCACGATCTGCAGCGTAGTACTGTGGGCGGCCGCGAAACGCACCACCTTATCTGACAGGAGAAAACACAGGATAAACGCCAAAGCAAAGACCAGGATCACCCGGACATTTCCCTGCCATTGCCGGAAATCATATACTGTCACCGCCCAGGTCTGGCGCAGAATCCGTCCGCCTCGTTTACATATTCTCATCATCCGGCCCCGCCTCTCCGTTCTCCGGCAATCCAAGCCAGCGCCAACACCAGCAGCAGCCGCAGCGCGGCCCTGCCTGCGCCGCCAAAGACGCCTCCGGGCCACTCCTCCCCGGGCCAGATCCACTGCGAAGGGCAGAGGATGGCAAGGTCCGGCAGATATCTTTCATACAGAATGATCCCCACGTAATAAAACACAAAGGGCGCACTGTAGGCGGCATACAGGCTGCCCGTTGCCAGGGACATCCACAGCCCCACCCCGGCCCACAGCGCACCGGACAGTGCCAGCAGCAGGCTCCGTGCTGCCAGTTCACGCCACAAAGACGCCAGTTCCAGGCCGGTTCCTCCTGTCTCCCAGGGGGACAGAAACAGCCAGGCCGGAGGCAGCGCCAGGGAAACGGCCGCCGGGAAGACCGCCGCTCCCGCCAGAGAGCAGGACAGGATCCGTCCCGTCAGGTAATCACGGCGGTTTGTCCGGGACAGCAGGGGTTTCAGGAATCCGGACTGAACATCCTCCATCATCGCCGCTGTGCCGGGTACGGCACTCAGGATAGGGACAAGGAAATACATCGTCTGTCCGGACAATCCGTTCAGGACAAACTGCAGGAAATATCCCGTTTCCCAGACATTTTCTCCCCGAATGCCCGCCGCCAGGACATCCGCCTGGGAAACAAAAACCGCCGCTGCACAGACCAGCACAGGGAGGATAAAACGCGGCGAAAGCAGTATCTGCCGGCTTAAAAGCCGCAGCAGATGCCCCCTCTCCCCTCTCCGCCCCATCAATAACCCAGAGAAGTGTCGATCAGCGTACCGTCAATGGCGTTGATCACCAGGATCGGCGAGCGCACTCCTCCTTCTTCCACATCCTCCAGGCCACCGCCCACGGAGCCATAGAACAGCCAGGCCGGGACCATGCGGAATTCCTCTGTGTTATCAGCAATCTTAATCCGCACCAGCGCTTTTTCCACCGTATCAATACAGATGTTATAGCTGACGGAGGATCGATCATATGTTTCATTCAGGCTGTCCACCGTGAAGGAGACTTTCATCGCGTTCCGGAAGACTTCCCGAATCTCCTCCCAGCTTAAGACATCCACACTGCCATTCTCGAGCTCCGAGACATCCGACATCCCATCCAGCCACACTGACCGGATTTCACCGTTGCACACATAAAACTGCAGCGTTTCATAGTAATATAAAGCCGCATAGCTGTCCTGCCCTTTGATCGTCTCAAGCTGGGGAAGCACTGCCGCAGGGATCCCGTCATACTGTTTCTGGCAGTTGACGACGTAATACTGGATTGATTCCTCATACCTTACGGTCTGGCAGCTATAAACAGACCAGTCCTCCAGATTCAATCCCGTCAGCGCATCCTGCACAAGCTCGATGGCAGATTCCTGATCTTCCTCCTGGTTCTCCTCTGTCTCCGCCTCCGATTTATACAGGGCAACACTGTGAAGCATGTAGTCTTCCTCGCTGCGATTATACGCGATCAGCTCCCATTCTTCCCCCTCCTTTTCGCACACAAGATCCAGCACCATGGTATCCTGCGAAAAGCTGTCTGAGGCAAGCCCCGCCATGTCCTGGTAATATTCCCACGGATGGAAGGTCCAGTCTGTCTCCTTCTTTTCCACGGTTTCCGGGGCCGTTTCATACATGTCCAGGTAATCATTCAGGATCGACTGCAGGCTTTCCACATCCGCTTCCTCATTTTCCTCCGCTTCCTGGATCCATTGCCTGTACTGGATGATCTTCTCTTCGATTTCCGTTTTGGACAGCTCCGATACCGGTTCACAGGGTACGATGTCCCCAAAGAAATACTGAACCCATTCCTTTATCTCCTCCGCCTCGATTTCATGCGGGGTGATCCGGTATACCCTGTTATAATCCGGATTATCCGCAGACACTTCCGCATCCACCGTGACAGTAATCCCCGTATCGCCCTCAAAGGACTCCGTCCAGATACCCACATCCGTCTGCCCCGTCTCATCTTCCGTGTCATCCCCGGCAGTCTCTGCGTCCTCCGTCCGATCTGTATCCGCAATTTTCGACTCCAGGATACCCTCGTTCTTATTCTGCACGACGTCTGTTTCCGGGGCAGCCTGGCAGGCCGTCAGACAGAAAACTGCACAGACACAGGCTGCGATTCGTCTTCGATGCATAGATCCTCCTTTCCTGCGATCGAGTAGGAGGCGGCTTGCCGCCTCTTACTCGCCTGCGCGGGCTGCGTCCGGCGCCAGCCGGAAAAATTCCCTACGCAGCCCTGCGCATAAAAAATACCATATCCGTCCGGCTTCCCGATACGGATATGGTAAGGGCAAAAATTCTCTTCATTGTCTCCGGACTGTAAAAAAGTTGTAACGGGATGCACAGGCCTCTCAGAATTTCAGCAGCACCATCTGCATCTTCAGCGTGTCCCCGTCCGCAGCGTCAAGCCCTCCCAGCAGATAGTTTAACAAGATGTCTCCCGTCTCCGGCTGTACCGTGATATCCACCAGATCGGCGTCCGATGGCCCCCGATAAACAGAAATCATCTCCCAAATTCCGTCCTCCCCGTATTCCATGTAATAAAGGTCGCTGTCACTGACCGCATAGATGCGTTCTTCGCCCGTGTCTTCTGCACAGAAATAAATAAAACGTTTCAGATCAGAACCATGCATCTTCCCGCAATTCTGCGTTGTGCCGGACGCCGTATCCCAGAGCAGATATTCTCCGTCAACATTCAGCACACACACCAGATCCTCCCACAGGCAGGCATCCCGGCTGACAGAGACAAGTTCTTCTCCGATCCAGTCTCCCTCTTCATCCATTGCCCAGTCCTCATTTCGTACGGAACTCCATACACCATCTTCCTCCCACAGATAGACAGAAGCCGTCTGCTCCGGCCACTGGTTCATCAGGTCCATCACAGCCGCGTCTCCGCCTGATAACGTCTGAAATACCGCGCTGCCATCCCATGAGACCACCATCTGCGGCCGCCACAGTTCATCTGAAGAGGATGTATCGAGCACACAGGTGGCAGACAGGTCGGCAGTTTCCCCCTCCAGCACCCAGATCTCATAAGGAGAAGAGGGCGTAAAGAGAGCGGAATCTGCATACTCATCCCAGTAGCTGTAATTTTCTTCATCATCTGCATTCCATTTGCTCCACGATTCCGGGAAGTAAATGGACGGACAGAGGCGCAGAAAGGCCCGACTGCTATCTCCGGACCAGACGCACTGGAGTCCCCACCAGGCTTCGCCATCCCAACCGGATTCCCCGGTCAGAACGCGGCATGTCTCTCCCTCCGCGTCCACCCAGTCCAGGCAGACGCGCGCCTCCTCCTCGCTCTCATGCAGGACCAGCCGGTTTGTTCCATCCGGAGAGACCCAGCTCTTATCCGTTCCTGTTTTCATCTCTTCTTCCCAGAGC
>JAJQDL010000149.1 GCA_021202235.1 Lachnospiraceae bacterium | reverse complement strand
CAACCGGAGTGCAGGACTGCACGGCCGCCTGCAGAAATGCATCCGACCCGTGCCCCGCGGTTACCAGACAATGCAGCCCGCGTCCGCCCACGGTCCGGTAGCCCGGGCAGTAGAAGCTCTCCTCCAGCGTCACCAGGTTCTCCTCCAGGGCTGCCGCCATAGTAATAATCTTGAAGGTCGATCCCGGCTCGTAGGTATCGTTGATGCTGGCGTTGCGCCACATGCGATTGAGATTGTCTTCCTCATTGCTCTCCTCATCCACATAGGCTGCAAGCAGCGTATACGGGTCATTCAGGTCGTATTCCGGCACGCCCACCATGGCATAGATTTCGCCGTTCTGCGGATTCATGATGATGATCGAGACCTGCTTTGCATTCTTCTCCGTCAAAACCTTCTCCGCCGCCTGCTCCGCATATTCCTGGATGGTCCGATCCAGGCTGATTACCAGGTCGCTGCCGGCCACCGGTTCGACGCGCTCTTCCGCCGCGCCGTCCAGTTCGATGCCCCGGGCATCGGTTTGCGTCAGGATCTGCCCGTCCGTCCCGGTCAGGTATTCCTCGTAAACGACCTCCAGACCGACAATGCCCTGATTGTCGCTGCCGGTGAAGCCAAGTACATGCGATGCCAGTGTCGAGTAGGGATAATACCTCCGATAATCCTCGTCCACCTTCACGCCGGCCAGGCCGCAGGAACGGATCTCATCGCCGATCTCCTTCTCCACGTTAGTCTCGACCACTTCGCGGGAAGAAACCTTCTCCACAGCGGTCCGCACCTCCTCTTCCGGAAGCTCAAGCTTCTCGCTGAGAACACGGATCACTTCCCCGGCGTCCTCGATCTGACTGTGGATGACTGAGACAGTGCACACGGTCAGATTATCGGCCAGCACCACCCCGTTTCGATCCAGAATACGGCCACGGGCCGCTTTGATATCCCGTTCCCGCTCGTGAAGCTCGTCAGCCTTCTCGCTGTAGTATTCCGACCGAATCAGCATCAGATGAACCAGCTGACCTGTCAGACACAGCATCATCAGGATCAGCAGACCGAGCGCGAAGCCCAGCCGGTGCTTCTGCCACACACGTACTTTATCCATACAAAAACTCTCCGTCCCATTGTTTATAGGTATGAGAGAGTTTTTTCCGTTATGACAGGGGGCCAAAATCCTTTGACCCCCGCTGTACTTTGTTATTCTGCGTCCTCTTCGTCTGTACTCTCCGACTCCGGTTCGTCGGACTCTGACTCAGATTCGGACTCAGCGCCGGGCGGCCCCGGGTCGCCCTCGTCCATATAACCGCCCTCAGGAACCTCGTCCTCATAGGGACCATCGTCCGCTTCTCCGCTGTCCTCCGACTCATCGGATTCTGCGGATTTACTATTCTCATCTGATTCCGCCGCGGCAGTCACTGTCTCTCCGTTCTCATCTGTCTCCGCTGTCGTCGTCTCCTCCACGTCGGCCTCTTCCTCCGTATCTGTCTCATCCTTCACGTCAGGCGTGATATTCATGTAATCAAGAATCGAAGACATGATCTTCTGCTCCAGCCGGACGGCTTCCTTCACGGAGACCGAGTAATCTTCATCATCGCTCTGTGGATTATCGATGACCACATACACCAGAACCTGCGGATCCTCCACAGTTGTGAAACCGATAAAGGACATCACGTATTCATCGTTGCCCCGGGGATATTTCTCTGCGGTACCGGTCTTTCCGCCAACCGTGTACCCGTCGATCTGCGTCAGGGTCGCCGTTCCGCTCTCGTCCTCCACGGCCAGCTCCAGTCCCGCCTTCAGGCTCTCCCAAGTGGGGGTGCTGCCTGACTGCCGACCGTCCGTGCTGCCGATTTCCTCCACCACTTCGCCGTCGGCGCTGAGAATCTCCTTGACGATATGAGGCTGATAATAGGTTCCGCCGTTTAAAATCGAACAATAGGCCGCCGCCATCTGCACCATGGTAGCTGTGAAATTCTGGCCAAATGCGTTGGTGGCCAGATCGACCGATCCCATCTCATCCTCCGAATAGAGAAGTCCCGTCGCCTCGCCGGGCAGATCGATGCCGGTCGTGCTCCCCAGGCCGAACAGGGTCTGATAGGAGCTGAATATATGCTTCCCCATCTTGCTGGCCAGCTGCATCATCGCGTCATTACAGGAATATCCCAGAGCCTGCTCCAGCGTAATCGTACCATGCGTGTGAGAACATTCAATATAATAATCCGCGACCTGCTGTCCGCCGTCACACACGAAGGTGTCACCTGACTCCGCCAGCCCTTCCTCCAGGGCTGCCGCGATCGTAAATGTCTTGGCCGTAGAACCGGGCTCATAGGTATCAGAGATCGTAAAATTCCTCCACAGCTGATTCAATGCGTCCGAGGTCTCTTCCTCATCCATGTCCTCGATCTCCTCGGTCGTATAGCAGTAAGAAAGATCTGTGGGATTGTTGAGATCGTAAACAGAATCCGTAGCCATCGCCAGGATCTCCGCCGTATCCGGATCCATGACCAGGACCCCGATATTTTCGGCATCCATGTCCTCCAGATAGTCGGCAATCGCTTCCTCCACCACCGACTGAATCGTATAATCCAGCGTCGTGACGACCGTATTCCCGTCCACCGCCTCCTGCGTCGTACGCTCCACGATGCCGTCACTGTTCATATAGCCGTACTCCCGGCCGTCCGTTCCGGTCAGATAATCGTTATAATATTGTTCTATCCCCCAGTTTCCCTGACTGCTGTCCGAACTGGAGAAGCCCAGCGCGGTACAGGCCAGCGTACTGTACGGATAGACCCGCTGATACTCGGACTCGAACCAGACGCCCAGGATACTGGCTGTATTCTCCTTCGTGCTCTCGTATTCCTCCTCGTAGGTCTCGAAGGCCTCCTTCTCCTCCTCCGACAGGTAGCGCTCATAGCGCACATAGGAGCTCTCCGCCTTCTCCTCCAGGATGGTCTCCAGCTCCGAGCGATCATAGCCGAAGACCTCCACCAGCGCCGTCAGCGTAGCATCAATGTCGTCCTCTGAGCCCGTATTGATCACCGCCGGATCGAGGATCACATTATACACCTGTTCGCTGGCCGCCAGCACGGTCTGATTGCGGTCTGTGATCGTGCCCCGCTGGAAAGGAAGAACCGTACTGCTGTAATTCTGCTGCGTCAGCACAGTCTTGCTGTACTCCTCGCCATTAACCTGAATGATACGAAAAATCACGATCACAAGAACAAATAAAGCTGCCGCCACCAGTACAAATGAGAACGCCAGCTTTTGTTTCATGTATTTCTTAAATTTTTTCGGGGGTCTCTTCGCCCCCGATTCAGTCGTCGGTTGGGATGTCTTCATACTGGCGCACGTACTCGCTTTCTTCCTTATCATAGAGGATAATCTGGTCTTCGGACGGATACACCATACCAAGCTCGCTGGTAGCGATCTCGTAAATATACTCCAGATCCGTGTAAATCTCAATGGAATCCTCTGTCGCATCGTTCTGTGCCTTCAGTTCCTCGATGGACGATGTCAGAGATGTAACGGTGTGCTTACCATACACAATATCGGACTGAAGCTGCGGGTACTGACAACAGACTGCCAGCATGACCGTAACCGCGGCCGCCAGCATCAGCACATACGGCGCCGTCATATGAAGCGCCTTCTCCCGGTTCTTTCGGACCTGGCGGCTGACTTCCTCCCGCTTCTGCTCCGGCTTCTCCTGAGGCATCTCCTCCCGCCGGACAGTTGTTCCGTCCACATACAGGCGTGACCGCCGCTCGGCGTCTGCCTGATATTCCTTTCTTCCTCTCGTTCTCGCCATACTATGCCTCGCTTCCTAAGCCCGCTCAAAAACACGCAGCTTGGCGCTCTTCGCCCGGCTGTTGGACGTCGTCTCCTCCTCCGTGGGAAGAATCGGCTTCCTGGTTACCACTCGCCCCCTGCTTTTCCTCCCGCAGACACAGACGGGAAAATTCTCCGGACAGACACAGGGGTTCTCCGCCGTCCGAAATCTATTCTTAATGATCCGATCCTCCAGACTGTGGAAGGTAATGACACAAAGACGCCCTCCCGGATTCAGGCAGTCGATCATGGTATCCGTCACATCCTCCAGAACCGTCAGCTCCTGATTCAGCTCAATGCGCAGAGCCTGAAAGGTTCTCTTGGCCGGGTGTCCCCCGGTCCGCTGCATCTTCTTAGGAATCGATGCCTGAATGATCTGTACCAGCTCCCCGGTCGTCTCCACGGGCTTTTCCGCCCGCGCCGCCACGATATGCCGCGCAATATTGCGCGCATACCTTTCTTCACCATAGTCCCACAGGATACGCGGCAGTTCCTCCTCGCTGTAATCGGTCACCAGATCCGCCGCAGTCCGGGACTCTTCCTGGTCCATCCGCATGTCAAGCGGAGCATCCGCCATATAGGAAAATCCCCGTTCCGCCGTATCCAGCTGATAGGAAGACACACCCAGATCCAGCAGAATCCCATCAACACGGTCAATGCCGAGGTCATCCAGCACCCGGCGTATCTCTCCGTAATTGGCCCGGACGACGGTGATCCTGTCCCCGAAGGGAGCCAGCCTGGCTCCCGCTGCCTCAATGGCTGCCTCATCCCGGTCGATTCCGATGAGCCGCCCTCCTTCCGTCAGGCGCTTCACGATCTCCGCCGAGTGACCACCGCCGCCCAGTGTACCGTCCACATAGATACCATCAGGCCGAATACACAGCTGTTCCAGTACCGGTTCCAGAAGCACCGGCACATGCCTGAACTCTGCCATCAGATTCCCAGTCCTTCCATATTTTCCGCGATATCGTTCATATCGTCATAGGTGGAGTTCTCCTCCCAGCGCTGCTTGTCCCAGATCTCAATCCTCTCACCGACTCCGGCCAGAACGACGTCCTTCTCCAGCCCGGCAGCTGCCCGCAGCTTGGCAGGAAGCAGGATCCGTCCCTGCTTGTCCACCTCGCACTGAATGGCGCCGGCCAGAAAAAAACGGGTGAATTTACGGGCTGAGGCATTTGTCAGGGGGAGCTGCTTCAGCTTCTCCTCAAAGAGCTTCCATTCTTCATTGGCATAGACAAACAGACAGCCGTCCAGGCCCTGAGTCACCACAAAGGATTCCCCCAGCTGCTCCCGGAAACGGGCCGGCATGATCAGACGTCCTTTGGCGTCGATGCTGTGATTATACTCGCCCATGAACATGGAAACTCACCTCCCTCCCGCATTCTCTCGCGGTGATCTGTCCGGGAGGTCTGAAATCCCCCACTTCGTGGCACTTTCCCCCACAAATCACCTCACGAGACTATTCTAAGGCATGTTTTCCCAAATATCAACCCCCTTTTTTGAGCAATTCCATGATTTTCCCGTGAAAGTCCCGGACGGCGGCTGAGCAGATGAGCAAGCTTGCTTGCGCAGCTGCTCAGACATCGGACGGGCAAGGCGGTATGAGCAAGTAGCCATTTTTTGCAGAAAAATGTGCGGATTGTGAATGCCGACGGCAGCTGCGGGATAAGTGAGATGCACCGAAGGCGCCCTTTGGGGAAAATCTCCGATTTTCACAATCGAACTTATGCACAGCAGCGCGCAAGCGCAGAGCAGCTGTCTTTCACGTCAGGTGGAGGGAAGTGGGGGAACAGGCCGCGCTCTTGACGGTTCCGCTGTGTTTTTTTATAATGGCAGTGCCGAGGACCAAAGCATTTGTCCCTTGGTATCATCAGGTTTTAGGAAGGAAATCATAAATGAATAGAGAAATGAGAAAAGATGCGGATGATATCATATCATCGAGTATTCAGGCTGTCCTGCCCGATGCGGCGGTGGGACTGGTGAGGGGATAAATATCAGGCGCACTGATGCCAGGAACGCCACCCTGCTGGAGGGTGGCGTTCCTGTTGCTCTTTGATTATGTTTTCAAAGACAGTTTACTCGTTTGCAGCCAGAATTTCCTGAGCGATTTCAGAATCAATGTCCATGATCACGACACGACGGTTTTTCTTCGCCTCGGACTCGATGAATTTACTGGTGATATCGCCTTCAACCTCGCGATCCTGCCCGCGTTCGAAGGGATCCGCTTCATAGCCCAGTCCGATGGTCTCGATCTGTGATTCCGGCACGCCGAATTCTTCGACTAGCAAATTTTTCACAGCAGCGGCACGGCGCTCTGAAAGCTTCACACAGGATTCCTGTGTCCCGTCTGTCGCCGTGGTCCCGGCGATCAGAATGGAATGATCCGGATAGGCAAGGAGCGCCTCCGCGACAGGCTCCACGGCTTCCTTCGCCGCTTCCTCGTCGATGAATTCATCGGAATTGATGACAAACTGCACGGTCGTGGAGTTGATCTCAAACGGCGTGGAGAAAATGAGGTCTTCTTCCTCTTCCTCGATCGTTGCCGTCTGCACTTCCGCATCCTCCGGTTCATGGATCGTGAAGGTGTAGTCCGCTTCCTTATCCCAGTCCGAAGTGCAGCGAATATAATACGTTGCACCCGCTGTCAGCTCGCCTGCCGAGAACGATGAAGCCGTTCCGCTGGAATCCGCCTTTCCTCCGGAGGAGACTTCGCTGCCATATTCATCATACACAATGCCTTGTATGTACCTCGACGATGTTGTTTCGTCTACCAGTGTTATGGTATATTCACCGGACACGGCAGCCGTAAATGCATAATAATGATACCCGCTCTCTATGGAGGCAGCGATCTTCGCGCCGACAGGAGCAAAACCGGCGTCATCCATATTGGTGGCGATCACGATCTTATTACTGGCCACTTCAACCGTGTCCGAGGTTTTGATGCCGGATGTGATCTGGTTAAAGTCACGGATGATCAGCATAAAATTGGCTTCCTTATCCCAGTCCGAGGTTATACGGACATAATACGTTGTGTTTGCTGACAGCTCGCCCGCCTCAAAGGTCGTGACAAGGCCCGAAGAATCCGCCTTCCCGGACGAAAGCTCCGTTCCATAATCATCATAAACTTTTGCTTCTACATATCTGGACTCAACCGTTTTATCAAGCAGTGAGATTCGATAATCCGCCTCCGTATTGCTTCCCGTGGTAAAAGAGCACCAGTAATAGCCGGAAGACATGGTTCCGTAGATCTTCGTATTCAGAGGCACCAGCACCGCGTCATTCTGGTTTGTCCCGAACTGGACCCCCGTGGAGGCATCCGCCGCTTCCGCATTCAGCGCGCCTTCCGTTTCCTGCAGTGCTTCCGTACTCTCTGTCTCCTCCATTGTTGTTTCCACTTCTGTGGTTTCTGTCTCTGCCACGGTGGTTTCTGCTTCCGTGGTTTCCGTCTCCTCCACCGTCGTGGGCGCTTCCGTACTCTCTGTCTCTTCCGCCGTCGTGGCCGCCTGCGTTGTCTCTGTTTCCGCCGACGAGTCATTCGCGCCGCATCCGCTCACGCAAAGTATGGCTGCCAGCAGTACAGTCACGCAGAGCATTCTAATCATTTTTTTCCACATCTCATCGTTCCTCACTTACACCCGTGATTTCTCTTTATATGTTCAGAATCAACGGCTATTCTTCAATGATGGCTGCCGTTTCCGCCTCTTCCACGATAGCCGCTGTTTCTTCCTCAATGATGGCTGCCGTCGCTCCCTCATTCACGACCTCCGCGGTCTCCTCGATTGGGACCTCCGGTTCGCGAATCACGAATGTGTAATCGGCAACGTTATCATTATGTGTAGTGATTCGAATGTAATAAACAGCACCCGCCGTCAATTCTCCGAGAGAAACCGTCGAAGCTGTTCCACTGTTATTGGCTTCCCCGGAGGCAAGCTCTGTGCCATATTCATCATACAGCTTTGCATAAACGTATTTTGTCGTTGTCGATTCATCGACCAGAGTCAGCGAAAATTCTCCGGATACTTCAGGGGCAAAGGCAAAATACTGATAGCCTCCTGCTGCAGTTGCTGCGATTTTCGACTCAACCGGGTCAAGACCGGCGTCATCCTGATTGGATGCCAGAGTCACGGTGTCAGAAATCATTGTATCTTCCGTCGTCGTAAGGCTTGATATTTCACTGTTAAAATTACGAATCATGATCATTACCGTCGCCGGATTTCCATTATGTGTCGTCAGACAAACATAGTAGGTCGTATTGGCCGACAGTCCTTCCACTGAAAATGTAGACGCCGTTCCACTGTCACTGGCTTCCCCGGAAGCAAGCTCCGTACCATATTCGTCATAAACTTTTGCATACACATATTTTGTCGTTGACGTTTTATTAATCACCGTG
>JAJQDL010000121.1 GCA_021202235.1 Lachnospiraceae bacterium | reverse complement strand
TGCCTCAGCGTGGAGGGCTCGTTCATGCGGGCTGCGCCCGGGAGTTCGAGTAGATCCTGCATGGTGACGACGGCCGTGTCCGCCACACTGGACCAGATGGCACGCATCATGCTCCAACACCAGCCTTCTTTCCGGTTCAGGCGGATGTAGGTGGCTGCACGCTCCTGCTCCTCCGGTGTCAGGGTCTTTACCCATCCTTTGATGGTGTGATTATCGTGAGTGCCGGTGTAGGCGATACAGTTTCCTACATAATTCTGCGGCAGATATTCGCTGCACGGGTCGCCGCCGAAGGCGAACTGCAGCACCCGCATGCCGGGATATCCGCTCTCGCGGAGCATTTTCCGAACCGACGGTGTCAGGAAGCCCAGATCCTCAGCGATGATATCCACGTCCCCCAGGGCATTGCGCAGTGTCCGGAAGAGCTCCAGGCCCGGTCCCTTCCGCCAGTAGCCGTGTATTGCATCTTCGTGCCCATAGGGCACACAGTAATAAGCATCAAATCCGCGGAAATGGTCGATGCGGATTACATCGAAGAATTCCCGGGTGCGGCTCACCCGGTTGATCCACCAGGAATAGCCGTCCTCGCGCATGCGTCTCCAGCGGAAGAGCGGATTGCCCCAGAGCTGTCCCTTCGCCGTGAAAGCGTCCGGCGGGCAGCCGGCGACTTCTGTGGGAATTCCTTCTTCATCCAGATCAAAAAGCTCCGGGTTGGCCCAGGTATCCGCGCTGTCCCGCGCCACGTAGATGGGCAGATCGCCGATGATGCGGATCCTCTTTCCGTTGGCGTAGGCCTTCAGCGCCCGCCATTGCTTAAAGAAGAAATACTGGAGCATCTTCCAGAAAAACATTTCTGTTCCCAGGCGTTTCTTGGCCTTCGCGATGGCTTCGGGCTCCCGCAGCCGCAGACTGCGTTCCCACCGATCCCAGGAAGCGCCGTTATTCTCGGTCTTGATAGCCATGAAGAGTGCATAATCCTCCAACCACTGGCCTTGAGACCAGCAGAAGGCGTCGTAATCCTCCGGGATATGCCGGGAAAACCGTTTAAATGCTTTTCGGAGTACCGGATAGCGTTTTTCATAGAGTCCGCCGAAATCAATTTTGTCCTCTTTAGTTCCCCAGTCGACCGCCGTGATTTCTTTCTTTGTCAGGTAGCCCTCTCGTTTCAATGTATCCAGGTCGATCAGATAGGGATTTCCCGCAAATGTGGAGCAGCACTGGTAGGGTGAGTCTCCAAATCCCGTCTGTCCCAGGGGCAGGATCTGCCAGAAGGACTGTCCCGCTGCCTCCAGAAAATCTACAAATTCATATGCCTCCTTGCCCATGGTGCCGATCCCGTACGGGGACGGCAGGGACGTAATATGCATCAAAATTCCGCCCGTTCTCACAATTTCCTCCTTGATATTGGCCGAATGGCCATCACGGATCCCCTTGCGGGACCTCCTTAATACTGGCCGAATGGCCATCACGGATCCCCTTGCGGGACCTCCTTGATATTGGCCGAATGGCCATCACGGATCCCCTTGCGGGACCTCCGTATATTGGCCGAATGGCCATCACGGCAGATAGACTGCGTAGCCGTGTTTGCGCAGGACCTCCGCCGCCTTCTCTGCTGCGTTTCTGTCGCTGACCAGAATTTTCAGAACCCCCTGCTGGTGTTCCCGGTTGTGCATGATGCCCATATTGCGGATGCTCACATGATAGGCGCTGAGAATCGCCGTGATAATGGAAATGGCACCCGGTTCATCCTGCACATCTACCGTAATGGCTGTTTCTCCCGTCAGACCGCCATGGGAGGTCTGCGGCATGGTATTTCGATAGATCCGGGCTTCCTCGAATTCATTCCAGAGCCAGGATTCGTCATTCCTCCGGATGGCAGCCTCCATCTCAGCCAGAGCCTGCCGGTATTCATGCAGAATCTCGGCCAGAGCTGTCCGGTTTTCCTGGCAGATCTGCTGCCACATATCCGGGGAAGAGGAGGCGATGCGGGTCAGATCCTTAAATCCTCCCGCTGCCAGCATGCGCATCGTTCCTTCCGGGCTGTCCGAGCGTTTCACCAGATTCACCAGAGCATAGGCAATGACATGCGGCAGATGGCTGATGGCCGCGGTCACCCGGTCATGCTCCCGGTAATCCAGTACGATCGGCAGCGAATCGATGGAACTGACCAGATTCCGGTACTCCTCCAGCATCCAGCCCGGTGTCTCTCCGGTCGGCGTCAATATGTAATAGGCATTTTCCAGAAGCCGGTCTTCGGCATTGGCATAGCCGAAGCGTTCTGAGCCGGCCATCGGGTGTCCGCCGATGAACTGGTGCGTCAGGCCCAGCTCTTCGACGGCCTCATGGATCGTCGTCTTGACGCTCCCTACATCTGTCAGAATACAATCCGGCTTCACGATTTCCCGCAATTTTTCCATGCACCGGATGTTTACGCTCACCGGCGCACATAAGAAGATCATATCGCAGGCGGCAAAGCTCTCATCAATGGCGTCCTGCGCCTGATTCAATGTTCCGTCCTCCAGGGCTGCCGCCAGGCTGGACTTGCTTCGGTTATAGCCGATCAATGTTTTGTCCGGGTAGACCCGGCGGATGGTCTTGGCCAGAGAACCGCCGATCAGTCCCAGACCGATAAAGCCGATCGTCTCAATCGCCATACTGTGCTCCTCCTGCTCCTTCACTCAATCAGAATCTAGTGTACCATTCTTTCTCCTGTAAATCAAGAAAATGCCGTCCCTTCGGCTCGTCTGATTTGCGGATGGAGAAGAATTCGGGTAACCTTGACAAAAAGTGATGGAAAAATAGTGACAAAAGGTTTGTGGACTTTTCGGTATTTTTAAAGTATGCTGTCAGTACTTTGCAGGAGGTGAGGCGCTGTGGAGAAGAAAGCATTGATTTTACTGGATCCGGACGGAGCGTACGTGGAGCGGTTTCAGGAACAGGCAGGGAAAAGGAGGAATTTCCCCCTGATGACTGTCGGCTTTACCGGCTGGGAAGAGATGCGGGAGGCTCTGCCGCGGTATACGACGGCAGCTCTGCTTGTGGAGAGTGGATGCTGGCACGGGCAGCCGGAGGAGGAACAGAACAGGCTGCGGGGACAGAGCATACCGCTGTTTCTTCTCAGCCGGGATCCAGGAGAGGAGCCGGAGGGGGTTTCTTCCATATATAAATACCAGTCGCTGGAGGAGATCCTTGGGAGGATTCTGGAGGAGATCGAGGAACCCTTTGCGGCAGGGCCGAAGGGACGGACGAAGTTCCTGGGGGTCTATTCGCCGCTGGGGCGCTGCGGTAAGAGCACCTGTGCGCTTCTGCTGGCGCAGATCCTTGCGGAGAGGGAGGCGGTTTTGTACGTGAATCTGGAGACTTTGTCGGGGCTGTCTCCTCCGGCGGAATCAGGAGCGGTGCGGGGACTGTCCGATCTTCTGTATCTCTGGAAGCTGCCGGGGAAGGAGAACCGCATATTTCGCGGAGCGATAGGGACCGCCGGTGCGCCGGAGATGCTTTATCCAGTCGCGAATCCGGAGGATCTCTGGGAACTGCCGCCGGAAGAACTGGTGGAATTCCTTCAGGCGATCGGAGAAGAGGGCGTTTACGATACCATTGTTCTGGATCTGGAGAGCGGGCGGAATCCGCTTCCCCTGCTGCGGTTATGTCATCGGATTCTGATGCCGGTGCGGGAGGATCCGGTATCAGCGGGACGGCTGGAAGCCTTTCGGGCTTATCTGCGGCAGCGGGGGGAGGAGGCGATACAGGCCGTCTGTCGGGAGGTGGTATTACCGGTGTGTGCCGGATGGGAGGGGGAGCTTCCAGAGCTTCAGTCACTGCGCCACAGTCCCCTGGAGGACTTTCTCGTAAAGGAGCTGGCGTCATGGTGAATTCCAGAGAAGAGGAACTTGGCCAGATTGTGATGGCGCAGCTTGATCCTGCCCGGGAATTCTCTGACGAGGAGATTCTGGAGGAGATCGATCGGGTGCTGCTGGAGGAAGGACGGCGGCAGAGGCTGTCTGTGGCAGAGCGAGCCGAATACCGGAAGCATCTGTTTGACTCATTGCGGCGGCTGGATGTGCTCCAGGAGCTGGTGGAGGATCCGTCGATCACAGAGATCATGGTCAATGGAACAGAACACATCTTTCTGGAGCGGGACGGATGCATTGAGGAGTCAGACGTACGCTTTGTTTCCCGGGGGAAGCTGGAGGATGTGATCCAGCAGATCGTATCCCGGGTCAACCGGGCGGTCAATACGGCATCTCCAATCGTCGATGCCCGTCTGGAGGACGGGTCGCGGGTCAACGTGGTGCTGCCTCCCGTTGCTCCGGACGGCCCGATCCTCACGATCCGACGGTTCCCGGCGGAGCCGGTTACCATGGAACAGCTCATCGCCTGGGGAAGTATCACGCCGCAGGCGGCGGAATTTCTGCAGATTCTCGTGGAGTGCGGCTATAATCTGTTCATTTCCGGAGGGACCGGTACCGGAAAGACGACCTTCCTGAATGCGCTCTCCCGCTATATTCCCGCCGGGGAGCGGGTGATCACCATCGAGGATTCTCTGGAGCTGCAGCTTACGGGAATCCCCAATCTGGTTCGCCTGGAGACGCGCAATGCGACTGCCCAGGGAGAGAATGCCGTCAGTATCCGCGATCTGATCCGGACAGCCCTGAGGATGCGCCCTGACCGCATTCTTATCGGAGAGGTGCGGGGCGCGGAAGCGCTGGATCTGCTGCAGGCCTTTAATACGGGACATGACGGCTCTCTTTCGACAGCACATGCGAACAGCCCTGCGGATCTGCTGTCCAGACTGGAGACGATGGTGTTGATGGGAGGTGATCTGCCGTTGCCTGCGATTCGCCAGCAGATCGCGTCTGCTGTGGAAATCCTGGTTCAGCTGGGACGTCTTCGCGGAGGGAAGAGATGTGTTCGGTCGATTGTGGAGGTGTTGCGCTATGAAGAGGGAGAGATTCTCTGGCAGCCGTTGTTTACGTATTCAGAGACTGAGGGACGCCTGGTCCCGGAGGGGAATTCCCTTTGCCGTTGCCGGAAACTGGAGTGGGCCGGAGAGAGTGGACGGCGGACCCGATTACAGGAATTACTGGCCGTCTCTCCGTGAATGGATACAGTACGGAGGACTGGGAGTTCTGGGTGCGGCGGCCCTGGCAGGGCTGTTCTACCGGAGTGTGCTCGCTTTATGTCTGTTTCTCCCTGCAGGGCTGTGCCTGCCGCTCGCTTTGCGGCCGACGCTGGCAGCGGCAAGGCGAAGAAGACTGGCCGTTCAGTTCCGGGACGGTGCACTGGCGGTGGCTTCGGCACTGAGTGTAGGCTACTCGGCGGAGAATGCCTGGGCCGAAGCCGCGGTGGAGATGGCAGTGGTTTACGGAGAGGAGGGGATGATCACACAGGAATTCCGTGGAATCTGCCGGAAGCTGGCACTGAATCAGAATGCGGAGGAAGCGGTGGGAGATCTGGCACGCCGCAGCGGCGTGCCGGAGATCGAGCAATTTGCACAGGTGTATCGCGCGGCGAAGCGCAGCAGTGGTGACCTGGCGCCCATTCTGCGGGATACCGCCGCGGTTCTTTCGAAGAGGATTCAGCTTCAGGAAGAGATCGCGTCTCTGGTGGCGGCGAAGAGGCTGGAGTTCGCGATTATGAGTCTGATGCCGGCGGGAATCCTGGTTTATATCAATCTGGGAAGTCCCGGATTCACAGATCCTTTGTATCAGAGCCTCGCGGGGCGGGTCACCATGACGGCGTGCCTGGGACTCTACGGCCTGGCGGTCTGGCTCGGGCTGAAGATTCTTTCTGTGGAGGTGTGAGTGTGTCAGAGCGAAGAAAAAGGGAGAAGACCCGGAAAACAGTTCGCCTGACAGCATTCTATTACCGTCTGCGCCGCAGGCTGGGTCTGCCGGAGATCGCTCCGGAGCGTCTGAGGAGACAGAAACGTCTGGTTCCGGAACAGGATGCAGCCGGGAGGCTGGAAGAGGAGGATGAGCGTCGTCTGCGGCTGGGGCTGCTCTGTCTGGCAGGAGCGGGACTTCTTGCTCTGCTCGCGGCATCGCAGGACGGCATGCTCCCGTCTCTGACGCTGACGCGTCCCGGATATGGGGAGGAAGCGGAGGAGACCTCAGTGGACCTTGAGTATGAAGGGGAAATGTGGGAGATATCCCTGGAGATACCGGGTCTTCAGTATACAGAGGAAGAGTGGGAAACATACCGGCAGGAGGCCTGGGAGGCGGCGAGACAGCGTGCTCTGGGGGAAAATACCGGTTGGGATGCTGTCACGACGGATCTGGATTTCTCGGAGGAGACCGGGATCCCGGGCATTACGGTGGAGTGGAGTTCCGCAGATCCGGAGCGGATCGCCTTTGATGGGACGGTGACGGAGCTTGCAGAGTCCGAAGAAGCACAGGAGGTGACTCTGACAGCGGTGTTTCGCTGCGGTGAGTGGGAGTGGACAAAGCAGCAGACGGCAACAGTGATTCCGGCAGTACTTTCCCGGGAAGAGAAAATCCTCAGAGAACTGACAGCCTTCCTCCAGAAAGAGGTGGAGGAAGAAAACGGAACGTCCGTGGAGCTCCCGGCCAGCTTCGGAGAAACGGAGCTCCGGTACCGGACGGAGGAAGGCGTGGCTCCCTGGATGATCCTGGCGTTGGGAATCCTGGCGGCAGCCGCGTTCTGGCTTCTTCCGGAGCAGCGCCGGAGGGAGGCTGAGCAAAAACGGGAAAAGGAGCTGGCTCTGTCCTACCCGGAGCTGGTGGAGTATCTGACCGTTCTGCTGGGCGCCGGACTGACAGTCCGGGGAGCCTGGGAGCGGATGACCACAGAGTACCGGGCCTCCCGGGAGCGGGATGGCAGACGCCGGGTACTCTATGAAGAGATGCTTCTGACCTGGAACTCCTTCGGACAGGGCGTTTATGAGGAGGCAGCCTACGTGGCCTTCGGAAGACGGTGCGGTCTCAGACCCTACCTTCGTCTGGGAAGTCTTCTGGAGACGAATCTGAAGAAGGGGAATAAAGGTCTGCTGCCCATGCTGCGGGAAGAAGCGGAACAGGCCATGGAGGAGCGTCTTCAGCTGGCGCGAAAGCTGGGGGAGGAGGCATCCACGAAGCTGCTCTTCCCCATGATGTTGTTATTTGCACTGGTTCTGATCATTTTAATCGTGCCGGCTTTCTGGTCTTTTTGATAGAGGACAGTTCGGGCCCGGACATACGGAGCAACATCCCGGAACCGGGCGTCCAGGCTGGCGGAAAGGAGAGATAGATGGCGTATATAGAGAAGATGGACAAAATTGCATTGAAAACGGAGACAAACATAGAGGAATTTCCTGCAGAAGAAAGAAAAGCACTTCCCGCCGCAGGGAGAGAGGCTGTGCTGACGGTGGAGTACGGCGGAATTCATGATAATCGTGGAGTTGGGGTTGTGGAGGTCATCCTTATTCTGGTGGTTCTGATCGCGTTGGTTCTGGTCTTTAAGACGCAGCTGACCTCTCTGGTGAATACGATCTTCACCACCATTACGACCAACGCAAAATCCGTGCTGAAATGAGCGGACCGCAGAAGATAAGAGGGAGCCTCACTGTATTTCTGGCGCTGCTCCTGCCGGCGTTTCTGGTCTTCACCGGCGCGTGTCTGGAATACGCCCGGGCGCAGGCACTGAGCTATCAGGTGCAGGCGGCGGCTACCTCGGCCGTGCAGTCCGTTTTTGCCGGGTATTCTTCTCCGCTCTTGTCTCAATACCAGCTGACAGCGCGTCTGGTAGCTCAGGGGGATTTTGACGCATTGGCCAAGGAGAGCGGGCGCTATGTCTCGGCTTATGGAGGCGAGGAGGGCGGCTGCGTTTCCTTCCAGGAAACAGAGCTTCTGTGGCAGGATCTGGTCTTTGTCACAGACGATCACGGCGCGGTCTTTGCAGCACTGGTCGGAGATGCGATGGCGGCCTCCGCCGTGGAGCTCGTTGCAGAGGAGTGGATGGAACGTCTGGGACTTGCCGGTGACACGCAGAAGACAAAGACGCTGACAGACAATGCGATGCGCGACACCCTGTCCGCCGATGACCTCCTCTCCGGCTATACGGAGTGGGAGGCGTCGGTGGCGGCGGCAGAGATAAGCCTGGAGGAGGCTTCCGGAGAGGCGGATGAAGAGAGCCCGGAGGAGAGCTCCGGGGAGACGGGGGATTCCCAGAGAAAATCTGCGGAGGAGGGGGAAGACTCCTCCGCAGGGGCGGACAGCGGAGCGGAGGAACAAAGTGCAGCCGACCGGGAGCGCGGCGCGACCTTCCTGGAGGTACTGGCTGCATTGCGCCAGGCGATACAGCATGGAATCCTGGGCTTTGTTCTTCCGGAGGGGATAAGCATCTCCTCCGGTAGGATTTCCGGGTCAGATCTGACG
>JAJQDL010000165.1 GCA_021202235.1 Lachnospiraceae bacterium | reverse complement strand
AAGTGCAGTAATGTATGGAGCTGACTGCTACTAATCGGTCGAGGGCTTGACCTCAGACAATATTTATGTTATTATCCTAATATCGATGTGCAGTTTTGAAGGCACTGTCCTTCGATTCGATGATCCTCGATAGCTCAATGGTAGAGCACTCGGCTGTTAACCGAGTTGTTGTAGGTTCGAGCCCTACTCGGGGAGCTGATCAATTTCATACGGCGACATAGCCAAGTGGTAAGGCAAAGGTCTGCAACACCTCTATCCCCGGTTCGAATCCGAGTGTCGCCTCGCAGGAATCACAGAAATGTGGTTCCTTTTTTGTTACTATATGCTAAAACTCATTCGTCGCCGATGGTTCGGTTTTGCTTAGCGCTGTCCATTGCCTTTCTCAGAGATATTCCCGCATTTCCCGGATGTGCGCCTCTTCCAGAGAACGCAGGCGTTCCGCCAGCTGCCGCTCTGCTTCCGGCGCCTGCTTCTGATGGAGTGAACGGATTACGTCAGTGAGTCCCTGGGAAGAGTCCTGAATACGCAGCTCTGCCAGGCGGGAGACCGAATGATCTGTCAGCGTACGAAAGTTCGTAGCGGCCTGGGCAGTGACCCGGGAGAATTCGGAGTCCTGAGGCTGCCCGCCGCCTTTCCAGCTGAGAAGCTTTCGGGCTTCCTCATGGATGCCGCAGTATTCCTCCCACTGTTTTTTCAGAATCCCGGTGAAACGTGTGTCCTCACAACGGGCGGCCAGCATGGGAATGTGCTGGATTCTGCGGGCAGAGTTGAGACAGATGTCTTCCAATATGGAGAATTGACGGCTCATGGCGGACCTCCGGATGATATACTGTTGCGGCTGAAAATGTTACAGGGACAGTATACCCGGATGGAAAGACGGTTATACAGAGCGGTACTATTCCTCTGTGCCGCCTGTTTCGTCGAAGAGATAACCGTAATAGTCCAACTCGATGATCTTGGCAGAATAATAAAATTTGTTTTTCACAATAGCAATGTACTCGGTCAGATACTCCTCGGAGACCTCTTCATTGTCCAATTGGATGATCTTCAAATTGGTATTGTCGTACATGATCCGGTCCGTGATGAAGCTGTGGTCCTGGAAACAGACGATGGGGGAGGTTCCGGAGAAAATATCCGTGCCGATGTAGAGCCGCGAATCGTATTCCAGACCAAACAGGTTGGAGAGGGTAGGGGCGATATCCAGGCTGGAACAGTAAGTATCCACGGAGACGGGCTCTGTCATAGAGGCGCTCCACAACAGGAAGGTGTTTTCATAGAGGCCGAAGGTCTCATCGAATTCTTCTCCTCTCAGTTCCGTATATTGTTCGGTTGTCAGGCCATACGGGTAGTGGTCGCCGCTGAGGGCGATCACAGTATTTTCCAGTTCGCCGGCTTCATCCAGCTCCTCCAGCAATGCTGTCAGAGCATCCTCCAATTCCAGCTGGCAGGCAATATAGGCCAGCACTTCTTCGCTGTAATCCAGGTCAGAGACACGATCCCGGTTTTTTGCGGACATGGCATTTGCTTCCCAGCTGTACTCCAGATGGCCGCTGACTGTCATGTAGTAGACGTGGAAGGGCGTGTCGTCATCATCGTTCAGATAGTAGGAGACGGACTGCTGCATCATCTCCACGTCGGATTCGGGCCAGGTATCGGTCAGGTCGAGGCCGTAGTCCCTGGCATAGAAATCGTATCCCATGTTGGGATAGGACAGATTGCGGTTATAGTAGGTATACGAGTGATTGTGGAAGGCCAGAGTCAGGTATCCCAGTTTGCTGAACTGATTGCCGAAGGCAAAAGGCATATAGTTGTCTGCCACCTCTGTGTAGCTCCAGACACCGGCCTTGGGAATCAGTCCCGTGGTAGCGACAAATTCTCCGTCACTCGTGCTGACGCCCCAGATCGGCGTATAAAAATTATTAAACTGGAAGCCTTCGGAATAGAGCTTATACATGGTCGGAGTCAGCTCCGGATCGATGACATATTTGGAAAAGGCTTCCGCGGTGATGAGAATCAGGTTCTTCCCCTCGAATATGCCCGTATATTCATTCTTGGCAGTGGGCGTCTGGGAGGAGAAATAGGAATTCATGTCAGCGTATTCGGTGTTGATGAGATCCGCATCTTCTTTGACGATTTCTTTGGTGAAGTCGATACTCATGACATTGTACAGGTCGGAGGAATATTCTGTGGTGTCGACTGTAACATTATCATGGCTGCTTTGTTCAGAGGACGTGTCGGCCTCTGTCGATTCCGGCTCTACAGCTCCTTCCTGATCCGGTGCTTCTTCGGCTGAGGCAGAGGCTTCGGAAGAAGTGCTTTCGGTGTCTTCAGAATCAGCGCTTCCTGTTTCATTACCTGTATTGTCGACGGTCTCCACCTCGATGTCATCCATATTCAGGACAACCGTTTCCTGCCGGGTGGCCTGGAGATGAAGAATATTGTATTTCACATCCAGGATGGCGGTTGTGAGCATGCCGAAAGTCCGTACCGATTCAGTGGGAACGAAATCGTAGAGAAGCATATAACTGGCGCTGGTGGCTCCGTTGTAGTCGAGAATGCCTCCGCCGAGAGACAGGCACAGCCAGATCGTGAAGACCAGAAGGGAACGCCAGGCGCGCCGTTCCTCGTAGGGTTCTGTCAGAAACATTCGACGATAGATCGTAACCCAGAGAAGGAAGAGCAGGAGCATCGGCAGCAGAGCAGGTGCCGTGCTGAGAACTGTGTCGATCGCAACCTGGAAAAAATCACCCATGGCGTCTCCGGCGCCGGAAAGGGATTTCAGATAAAAGGGCGTTCCGAAGAGCGTGTAATAGCAGACCTGGACGCAATAGATTACGGTGTAGAGCATCGTCCAGATAGTCTGCAGACGCCAGGCGCGCCGCCGGTCCCTGGTAAGCTGGCCAAACCAATAGAGAAAGAGGCCGGCAAGTAGTGAAAAGGTGACCTTGTGAATACCGCCTCCCTGATTCAGAAACAGGCTGAAGATCAGTTCATTCAGCGGGACGTAGAGCAGAGGAAACAGAATAAGAAAACATTTTTTTCGGGTCATATGTACCTCCCGGGGATGGAAACGGCCTGCGCCGAATCGATAAACAGTGTGAACCGGTGCAGTCCCCTGTGAATCTACACAAATCTATACGAGATGATACCATTCTTCGAAGGGAAAAACAAGGGAAACAGATTTTGAAAGGGAGCTTTGGCGGAGGCCGCCTTGCATTTCTCCGGAGAATTTGCTATCATCCGAGCTGTATAGGATTGTAGGCCAAATGAAGCAGAGTGGCTTATCGGACAAGACGGATGGAGATGTGATAGAAGGGAGCGGCTGTCATGCGTGTGCTGCTGGTGGAGGATGAGAAGTCGATGGCGGAGGCATTGCAGGCGCTTCTGCGTATGGAGAAGTATGAGACAGATGTATGTGCAGACGGGATCACCGGAGGTGAAGCGCTGGAGAGCGGCCTGTATGATCTGGCGGTTCTGGATGTGATGCTTCCCGGAAAATCCGGCCTTGAGGTGATCCGGCAGGCCCGGCAGCGGGGGATCCGCACGCCGGTGCTGATGCTCACGGCGCGGGGAGAATTGGAGGATATGGTGGCCGGACTGGATGGCGGCGCGGATGATTACATGACAAAGCCATTTCGCGCGGAGGAGCTGCTGGCCAGGCTGCGGGCTCTGGGGCGGAGAGCGCGCGGCGGCGCGGATGGAAGCCTGTCCTTTGGGGACATTGTTCTGGATACGCGTACTTTTACCGTGCGATGTACGACCAGTGGACAGTCGGTGCGGCTGGGAGAGAAGGAATATCGCATCCTTGAGTATTTTCTTTCGAATCAGGGGCAGATTTTGAGAAAAGAACAGCTGGCTCTGAAGATCTGGGGGTACGACAGCGAAGCAGAATACAATAAGGTGGAGGTTTATCTGACGTTTACCCGAAAAAAACTGGCCTTCGTGGGTTCTGAGGTAGAGATCAAGGCAGTGCGGGGGCTGGGCTATGAACTGAGGTACCGGCATGTTTAGAAAGACAGAACGAAAGATCGTCGTCGTTGTTATGGCATTTCTGGTGCTTCTTCTGGGCGGTACGCTTGCGGTGATCTATCTCACCAGCTATCGGGATACTTACACGCAAAATCAGGCCATGCTGGAGCTGTATGTGACATCCTATGCAGTGAATGGGAATCCGTCGGAGGAGGACTGGACAGAGGCACTGGAGGATGGTCGTACCGGACGGGCGGAGACTCCGGAGGGAGAGGGCCTTCCAGAGGAAGGAGAAGGACCGGCGGGAGAGGAGCTCCCGGGAGAAGAGGTAACTGGTCTGCCGGAAGAGCGGGATCCGGAGATTCGGGGTGATGTGCAGAGCTATCTTCTTTCCACTTTTTATTCGGTGGCCTTCACTGAAGAAGAAATCAGTGTGGACAACGGCAATTCCTTTATTTACACGGACGAGGAGCTCGCGGAGGTGGCGGCTGCTATCCTGGAGAAGGAGCAGACGGAGGGCGTATATGGAAATCTGATCTACCGGGTGGCAGAGGGAGACGGATACCGTCTGGTGGCACTGATGGATAATACACTGGTGGCGGAGAGCTTCACGTCCCTGTTTCGGAATGCATTGCTTTTTGGAGGCATTGCCTGTCTGATCAGCTTTATCCTGATCCTTTTACTGGCACGGTGGATTGTGAAACCTCTGCAGGAAAACCACGAGCATCAGAAGCAGGATATTTGAGATGCCGGGCATGCGCGGAAGCCGCCGGGCGCTGCGATTCAGGCGAACGCGGAGATTCTGGCGCGGGAGACGGGAGAGAATCGCTGGCTTACCAATATTCAGCACGAAAATGAGCGTATGGCCCGGATGGTTCGTCAACTGCTGGAACTTTCGCGTGCAGAGCAGATTTCGGCGGCGCGGGAGCGAGTGAATATCAGCCGGGTCGTTCAGGGGGAGACACTGGCCTTCGAGGCAGTTTTCTTTGAGCAGGAGGTGGCGCTTTCCCTGGAAATGCCGGAACAGGATGTGTATG
This sequence comes from Lachnospiraceae bacterium, assembly GCA_021202235.1. Lineage (GTDB taxonomy): Bacteria > Bacillota > Clostridia > Lachnospirales > Lachnospiraceae > UBA3305. The sequence continues at coordinate 3,563 of JAJQDL010000165.1, read as the reverse complement.
TTCGCGGAGATGAAGCACAGCTCGGTGAACTGGTGTCCATTCTCCTGGACAATGCAGTCGAGCATACCGAAGCCGGAGGGATGGTTGCAGTTTGTCTGTGTGTCGGAAGAGGTAACCTGACGCTGTCTGTGACAAATCCGGGACCGGAGATTCCCCGGGAGGAACAGGAGAAGATTTTCCACCGCTTTTACCGGAGCGATGAGGCCCGGAATGGGGAGAGCGGTCACTATGGGCTGGGGCTCGCTATTGCCCGGGCCACTGTTTCTGCGCACGGAGGAAGTATTGGCGTGGCCTGCAAAGAGGGAAAGGTGATTTTTTCCGTGATTCTGCCCATGGAACGCTGAGCTTTCAAGGAAGATTCAATATTCGCCTGCTATCCTGCAAATGGGGTCTGATCAAACCCCCGCGAAGGCGATTCTGCTTTCGCTCACGATCAAAAAAGATTTCAGGGAGGTTTTGCAATGAAGACAGGAAGAAGAGCGGCAGCGCTGCTCCTTGCGCTGGCATTGGTGCTTTCGCAGGTCGCCTGCTCCCAGTCGGAGACGGCGGAGACGACAGCGGCAGCATCGGAGACGACGGCTGCAGAGACGTCGGAGGAATCCGGCGCAAGTACCGCGAGCGCCTCGATGGAGGCGACATCCGATGAGGATCGCGAGTATATTGAGACGACGCTGAACCTTGCGAACAATGAGGAGCAGGAGTGGAGCTATTCGGCGGATGCGGATGCCTGGGTGCTTTCTATCGTGTCTGCCGTGGCGTATCCGGAGCTGCCGGATCAGCAGGGCGTCTCGGTCTGTGTGCCCGGTGCTTATGTCACCGGTATTGATACTGACGGGGACGGAACGGCGGATGCGACGGCCGCGTCTTATGAGGAAGCGGTTCAGGGCTCACTGGTCATTGACTATGAGGCGGAGATCACCAGCACGAACGGGCAGATCTACACGGCGGCGACGGCGCCGGTGATCCTGAATACCGGTGCAGCGGGCTACAGCTCGCAAAGCAATTCTCTGGCTGCCACGACGTATGCTGCAGAGGGATATATCAACATCGCCTGCGGGAACCGGGGCAAGCAGGATACCGTCACCGACGATGACGGAAATACGACGTATACGGGCGATGCTCCGTCCTGCCTGGTAGACCAGAAAGCGGCGGCGCGTTTCGTGAAATATAACATTCTTCTGGGAAATCTGCCGGGCAGCGTGGATTATTTCGTATCCACAGGCGGTTCCGGCGGCGGCGCACATGCCACGATGTTTGCAGCTACCTCCAATAACTCAGACTACTATGATTATGAGATTGAGGCGGGGGCTGTGGGCGTTTACCGCAATGAAGACGGGACCTATTCCACGACTGTTTCCATCGAGGGGACAGAGTACGAAGTCTCCGACGGAGCCTGGGGCTGCATCGCCTACAGTGCGATTACCTCTCTTTATGAAGCGGATATGGCGCTTGCTTTTGAGTATTATATGGATACGACCTATGAATTCAATACGGATTTTCAGGCGCAGCTCGCGGAATATCTTTCGTCTGAGTATATGGAATACATCAATGAACAGAACCTGTCGGTGGAGGAATCCGAAGTGGGCTTCGATCTGAATGGGGACGGAGACACGGATGATACGGTGGCGCTTACCATTGAATATGACCTGGAAAACTACCCTGAGACCAACGGCTATTACGGCACATATCTGGATCTGTACCTGGCGGAGTTCACGGAAAATCTTCAGTGGTATCTGGACAATCTGGATTATGCGGAGGGCTGGACCTGGTTCGATGAGGACGGAAATGCACTGAGTGATAAGGAAGTGGCTTCTCTGACTTCGGAGGAGAAGGCGGAAGCCTTCCTCGAGGGTCGCTACGCCAAATCCGAGAGCAGTTCCGGAATGGGCGGCGGCATGATGGGCGGCGATATGACCGGAGGAGGCCGCGGTGACATGACGGACGGCGAACTCCCGGATGGTGCTTCCCGGGCGGATGGAGCGGACGGCAGTGACCGGACTGACGGTGAATTCACCGGTGGAAAGGACGGCGGCGGACGCGGTAATTTTGCGGACGGAGAGCTTCCGGAGGATGCTTCCCTGCCCGACGGTGAGCTTCCTGAGGATGCTTCTCTTGCGGACGGTGAACTCCCGGAGAATGCTTCTTTTGCGGACGGTGTACTTCCGGAGATGGCTGCGTTTGCGGACGCAGAGCTTCCCGACGGGGATGCTGACGTGGCAGATGCTCCGCAGGCCGAAGACGCGACTGAGGCGGCTGGTGACAATTCTGACAACGAGATGATCGTGGGTACGCCGGATGCGGGAACGACGCAGTCCGCCTCCAGCAACACGGATTCTGCCAACTATGAGACCTACGAAGAAATGGTAGAGGCCTATCGCGCGGACATCGAGGCAATTTACGCCGGTGATGAATATGGCAAGAACATCGTGTCTCTCTACAATCCTCTGGAATATATCGGGGCTGAGGGAACGGAGAATCCCACCTGGATGCGGATTGTCATGGGAGCCTCTGAAGGTGATATGTCCATGTTCAGTTCCCTGAATCTGCAGATCGCGTTGCTGTCCGCCGGAGTGGACGCGGAGATCGAGTGGCAGTGGGATGGCGGTCATGTGCCATCCGAGGTGTTGGGGGAATCCCTCTCGCTGTATGTGGATCAGATGTATGGTGAGTACGCGGAAGGCGCCGTAACTGTCAAGAAGGCTGAAGCGGAGACGCAGACGGCAAACGGAGAGGCCACGGAAGCGACCGGTACGGATCTCAGCAGCTGGGTGAATGCGGATGACATTTCCAGTGTATCCTTTACGCTGGCTGATGCAGTGGCTTACCGGACTGCCGGCGCCAGTAAGGCCATGCCCGGCTTCGACGTCATCGATTACGGGCAGGAGGATTATGTATTCGGTGACAGCGAGAATGACGCACGCCATTGGAATATCTTCCTATTAGATATATTTGACGAGTATGCCGATGTGCTGGAACCGCTGTTTAACGCATCTGCAGGCGAATAATGTATGCATGTTAGCTGGATGTTGTCCGTAACTTAAAATGTGGGTATGGCTGAATCCGTTGGTGATCAGGGAAACTTTGCCGCACCGGCTATGAAGGATAGGCTGAAGCGTGCATCTGCGCAGGGTTATATAAACTCTGCGCAGATGCACGCTCTTACATATATGCATGAAAAGTCAAACAAAAAAATACCAAAAAGAATGAAAAAAACGGGTTGACATCCATCTTTTCCTATAGTATAATCTACCATGCGTCTGAAATGGCGCTCCAATTTCATATTGGTAGAGGTAATTCGGAGAAGTACTCAAGAGGCCGAAGAGGCGCCCCTGCTAAGGGTGTAGGTCGTTCACGCGGCGCGAGGGTTCAAATCCCTCCTTCTCCGCTTTTTCTCGCCCTTCCGTAAGGAAATGAATTGGATGTCTGCCCGGTCAACAAAAAGTTTAAAAAAGTTGTTGACAAAGAGAAGCGGCTGTGGTATATTAAATAAGCTGTCGCTGAGACAGACAACAAAGCACCTTGACAAATAAACAGTATATTCCAACCCTGAAAATTCTAAAAAC
>JAJQDL010000075.1 GCA_021202235.1 Lachnospiraceae bacterium | reverse complement strand
CCGGACTGCATAGTGGACACTATCAGATCGCAGTCAAGACTAGCTCCTATAGGGAGGAGCGTCCGGAATCGTATCTGTATTCTTATGCGTATGATGAGATCTCGTATGTGTTTGTGACGCGCGAGGGTGAGGAAATTTCGTCCTTCGAGGAAGCGGCCGGACTTGCCTTTGAGGGTTCAGCGGGAGTTAGCGTAACAACGGCAGTAGAATCCTGGAATGAGCAGAATCCGGATGCACAGGTTACCATCAACTACACAGAAGCGGATACCATCGTCGGGCTACAGCATATCCTGGATGGGAGTGTTGACTTCGGAATCATTGATCTGGCCATGTATAACGCCTATTCAAAGGAGTACGATCTAACGGGACTTGTAGCTACAGATATCCCGGAGGATGAGGCAAAGATTATTTCTGAGAATGTCTATGCCTACTATTTGTTCCCGCTGGATGAAGAAGAATTGAGAGACACCATTGATGAGGTTCTGGTGGAACTGAAGGAAGATGGGACGCTCAGTGAACTGAGCCAGGAATTCTTCGGAACAGACACAGCTCCCGGGGATGATCAGTTTGTGGAGACACTGAACTAAGCCGGGGCGTCTGACAGAGAGGAACCGATACCATGAACAAACTGTTTGACCTGGAAATGGTCTTCACGCAGATACCGGATCTGCTGGCCTACCTTCCCGTGACCCTGGAGCTGGCGGTCGGCTCGATGCTTGTGAGTCTGATTCTCGGCCTGATCCTGGCTTTGATTCGGATTCGCCGGATCCCTGTACTTCGCCAGTTCACCAGCTTCTACATATCTATTATCCGTGGCACCCCTGTGCTGGTGCAGCTGTATGTGACATACTTCGGGATACCGCTGCTGTTGAAGGCAATCAACTACAGGTATGGGACTTCCTATAATGTGAACGCGGTGCCGGCGATCCTCTATGCCTTTGTCGCGCTGGCAGTTAACGAGTCCGCCTACAATGCGGAGACCATCCGCGCCGCCCTCCAGTCTGTCCCGCAGGGACAGGTGGAGGCGGCCACCGCCCTGGGCATGACCTATTTCCAGACGCTGCGGCGGGTGATTCTCCCCGAAGCGATTGAGGTGGCGCTTCCCTCCCTGGGGAATTCCTTCATTGGACTCATCAAGGGGACTTCTCTGGCCTTCACCTGCGCGGTGGTGGAGATGACGGCCGCCGGGAAGATCATCGCCGGGCGGACCTATCGGTATTTTGAAGTCTACGTGTCGCTGGCAATTATTTACTGGGTGATCACGATCATACTGGAGCAGCTAATTCGGATCATTGAGAAAAAGATTGCGATTCCGGAAGACGTGCCGGAGATCCGGGAACAGGGAGGCGCCGCGCTATGATCGAAATAAAGAACTTATCCAAGAGATTTAACAACAATGTGGTGCTGGACGGGATCGATCTGACGATTCATGAGGGGGATGTACTGGCAATCATCGGTCCCTCCGGCACCGGCAAGTCCACCCTGCTGCGCTGCATCAACCGTCTGGAGCATCCGGAATCGGGGACTCTGTCCATGGAAGGGCTGAACATTGATCTGGCCCATTCGGATAAGAAGGCGCTGGTGGAGCTGCGCAAGAGGACCAGCATGGTCTTTCAGACCTTCAACCTCTTCTCCAAGAAAACGGCCCTGGAAAATGTCATGGAAGGGCTGCTTGTCGTGAAGAAGATGGAGAAGAAGCAGGCCCGGGAGGCGGCGGAGCGGGAACTTCGGAATGTGGGTCTGTGGGACTGGAGAAATCATTATCCCAGACACATGTCCGGCGGACAGCAGCAGAGGGTAGCCATCGCCCGGGCTCTGGCCATGGAGCCGGAGCTGCTGCTTCTGGATGAGCCCACCTCCGCGCTGGATCCGGAGCTGGTGGGAGAGGTGCTGGACACGATCCGTCAGGCAGCCGAAAAGGGCTATACGATGGTTCTGGTATCACATGAGATGAATTTCGTGCGGAAGGTCGCCAACCGGGTCATTTTTCTCGACGGCGGGAAGATCCTCGAGGATGGAACACCCAAAGAAGTGTTCAATCATCCGAAGAGCGAGCGGGTCCGGGACTTCATCAACCGTATTGAGCGGATGTCGGAGCCGGAGTATTCGATCTGAGAAAAGGGAACATAGATGATGAGTATCTGGATAAAAACAGACAAGGAAAATGTAGACTGGCAGGCGGTGGCGGACATCCTGGACTTCTGTGGCCTGAGTCATTTCGATGCGAAGACTGAAGAGATGGTATTCCGCCGCAGCTATGCGGTGGCCTTTGTCTGCGACGGCGACCGGGTGGTGGGCTGCGGTCGGGCACTCTCGGACGGAATCTGTCAGGCGGCCATCTATAATGTGGCGCTGGCGGAAGAATACCGCGGCCGGCAGCTGGGCCGCGCACTCATCGAGTCTCTCATGGAACAGGTGAAAGGGTGTACTGTGATTCTCTATACACATCCGCAGACCATCGCGCTGTATGAGAAATTCGGTTTCCGTCGGCAGAAGACGGGCTTCGTGAATTTTGACGCCAAGGGGGCGGAGCAGGAGGCCTGGCTCGAGAAAACAGGATTCCTGCTGCCAGAAGGTTATCGGTTCGGCGACAATGAGTATGAGAGGAGACCGGCGCAGAGTAAACATAACGCGTCGGAATGAAGGACGAAGGTGGTCGATGGGATCTCTGCACAATCTTATCTTAATATGAGGAGGCAGTACAGGATGAATGATACAGCGGCTGCGCGTATATACCGCGAATTTGAAGAGCTGACAGAGATAGATTCTGTCAGCTTTTCCGAACGTTTGATGGCCGATACTTTGAAAACGAAGCTACGGACACTCGGATTCGAGGTGTGGGAGGACAGTGCCGGGGAACAGCTTCGGGGAACCGCCGGGAATTTATACGGCTTCCTGAAAGGACAGCTTCCCGGGCCGCCGATCCTGCTGTCGGCGCATATGGACACGGTGACGCCGGGGATTGGAAAGCAGGCGGTTTTACGGGAAGACGGACAGATCACGTCGGCAGGAGAAACAGTTCTCGGCGCTGATGATGTCTGCGGGCTCGTGGAAATTCTCGAGGGAGTGCGGCGTGTGCAGGAGAGGGGGATCCCGCATCGGGATGTGGAAGTGCTCTTTACAGTGGCGGAAGAGGCATACGGACAGGGAGCTTCTGCGTTCGATTTTGGGCAGATTCGTGCGAGAGAGGCGTATGTGTTTGACCTGAGCGGACCAGTCGGGACCGCGGCGCTGCAGGCGCCGTCCATTCTGTCATTTCAGGTCGAAGTGCTGGGAAGAGCAGCGCATGCCGGTTTCGAACCGGAGAAGGGGATCCACGCGATTCAAATTCTCAGTGAAGCGGTCAGCCGGATGAAACTGGGGCATCTCGATGAAGAGACAACGCTGAACATTGGGCAGATCGAGGGCGGGACAGCCCGGAATATTGTCCCGGAGGTCTGCGTCTGCCGGGGCGAGATTCGAAGCTTCTGCCATGAAAAGGCGCTGGAGACCGCAGAATACGTCGAACAGACTGTCCGGGAGGCCGCGGAGGGCACCGGGGCGGAGGTTCGGATGAAGACGGAGGTACATCTGGAAGCTTATCAGACAGAAGAGAACGATCCGGTGGTGGAACGGTTCGCGGAGGCCTGCCGGGTTCTGGGTCTTCCCGGCGAGAAAATATCTACCTTCGGCGGGAGCGACAACAACCATCTTGTCCGCCGGGGACTGCATGGAATCGTCCTCTCCTGCGGCATGTACCGGGTTCATTCCACGGGAGAATATACGACGTTTAAGGATCTGGAGCTGGGAGCCGAGTTGGCCGCCGGATTGATATGCTGATGTGATTCTGTGGAAAAAGAAGAACATGGATTCTGCAGCCGGATTTTCAATTCAGGAAAGTGATAGTACGAGGAGCGTTTGAAATCATGACATTTACAGCGGAGCAGCTTGAACGTTATTCAAGACATATCATCTTAAAGGGCGTTGGCGTGAAAGGTCAAAAGGCTCTTTTATCATCCGGCGTTCTTGTTGTGGGAGCGGGAGCTCTCGGTTCACCGGCCATCATGTTTCTTGCTGCGTCCGGCGTGGGACATATAGGCATAGCGGACTTTGATCCTGTTGAACTTACAAATCTGCAGAGGCAGATTATTCATAAAACAGAGGCCGTTGGAACCGCCAAAGTATTGTCGGCGAAAGCGGCGGCTCAGGCGATAAACCCATACATAAAAATTGATATATATGAAAAGGGCGTGAATGAGGATAACATAGATGAAATAATCAGAGAATATGATTTTATTATAGACGGAACAGACAGATTCTCTGCCAAATTTCTGATCAATGATGCGTGCGTGAAGAATCATAAACCATTTTGCTATGGCGGAATAAAAGAATTCAGCGGTCAGATCATGACGTATGTTCCCGGCAGAGGACCGTGCCTGAGATGTATTTTTGATGAAGCGCCTCCGGACGATGAGTGCGAAACCTGCTCAGATGTCGGTGTTTTGGGAACACTTCCCGGCGTTATTGGAACGCTGCAGGCCCTCGAGGCACAGAAATACATCATAGGAACAGGCGACCTTCTTATCGGTCAGATGCTGGTGTTTGACGGGCTGCGCACGGATTTCAGAAAAGTTGATTTTTCAGACTGTACAGAACGATGCCCTGTGTACAGAAAAATGAAGGAGAAAACGGCGAATGCAAAGAATCATCGGCCCTGAAGCAATAAAGGATATAGATTTCAACACAACTCAGCTGGTAGATGTGCGCTCACGGACGTTATATTCTTTCGGAAGTATACCGGGAGCCATAAATATTCCGGCAACCGAAATGCAGAAGCTGTATGAGCTGCCAAAGGATAAAACAATCTATGTATTCTGCCAAAAGGGAGAAATCAGCGGAGAGATTACAGAGATACTGCTGGATGCCGGATACGATGCCAGTGAACTGAAGTGCGGATATCTGGGCTATCTGTCCTGGCTCCTCGAAGAGTCCGGAAAGAAAGAAGAGGAAGCCTTTTGCCGTCAGGTGGAGAAGAGTCTGCAGAAAAAGTTTCGGGGGGAGATCTGGAGCCGGTTCACAAGGGCGATCCGGGACTATGAGCTTGTGAAACCGGGAGATAAAATTGCCGTCTGCATTTCCGGAGGCAAGGACTCCATGCTGATGGCGAAGCTGTTCCAGATGCTGCAGCGGCACAGCCGGATTCCTTTTGACCTGGTTTATCTGGTTATGGATCCCGGCTACAGTGAGGCAAATATGGGTATCATACAGAAGAACGCAGATCGTCTGGGCCTGCCTATCACGGTTTTTAAGACGGACATCTTCGATTCTGTCTATCATGTGGAAAAATCGCCCTGCTATCTTTGCGCCAGAATGCGGCGCGGACATCTGTACAGTAAGGCCCGTGAGCTGGGGTGCAATAAGATCGCTCTGGGACATCACTATGACGATGTGATTGAGACCATCCTTATGGGGATGCTCTACGGCGGGCAGGTACAGACAATGATGCCAAAGCTGCACAGCACTCATTTTCCCGGAATGGAACTGATTCGTCCGCTGTATCTGGTACGGGAAGAGAGTATCCTCGCCTGGCGTGATGAAAACGGGCTGGCATTCATTCAGTGCGCCTGCCATTTTACGGATACCTGTACGACCTGCGGCGACGGCGGACGCTCTTCCGCCCGACGGGAGGTGAAGGAGTGGATTCACCGGATGAAGGAGACGAATCCCTTCGTGGAGAGCAATATCTTTCGCAGCGTGGAAAATGTCAGTCTGAATACGGTGATATCCTATAAGAAGGACGGGATAAGCCATCATTTCCTGGAGGAATATAATGAAAAGCATTCTGATCAGAGATGATTGAAACGTCTGCAGACGGGGCAAATACTTTTGACCCCGGCATCATAAAATACGGGAGCTTAATAATGTCAAAAAAGAGAACAAATTTCAAGAGTACGATATTTCCACACAGGCCGTACATACCGGGACGGATTACGATGAAGGAACCGGCGCCGTACGCAGGCCGCTGCACATGGCGAACAGCTACAGGCTGCCGGATGATCTCTCGCAGGTCAATTATTCCTCCACGGATCTCCTGATGTATTCCAGAAACGGAAATGCCAACCAGCACTGGCTGGAGGAAAAAATCGCCGCTCTGTATCACGCGGATGACGCGATTGTACTGGCCAGCGGCGTCGGGGCGCTTCATGCGCTGTTCTGGACGCTTTTGCAGTCCGGAGACAGAGTCGTCTATCCGAAGGTCAGCTATATGGCGGTTTACCGGATGTTTCATGAGCTGTTCAACAGGAAATTCGGCGTAGAGACAGTGATGGTCGATATGACAGATCTGGAAGCAGTAAAAAGAGCCATCACTCCCGGCACGAGGCTGGTGCACATTGAAACGCCGGACAATCCGACCGTAGGAATCACAGATATCGCAGCAATTGCGAAGATTGCCCATGAAAATGGCGCAGTCCTGTCGGTGGACAGTACCTTCGCTTCTCCTCTTAATCAGAGGCCGCTGGAGCTGGGCGCAGACTTTGTGGTAGATGCCCTTACCAAATTCATCAACGGCCATGGAGATGCGCAGGGAGGCGCGATTATATCCAATGATCTGGAAACGATGGATCGTATTCGCTATGAAGCGCAGGTCAATGTAGGCGCTGTGATCAGTCCGTTTAACGCGTGGCAGATTTTCCGCGGCTCGGTGACCTTTCCTCTGCGTATGGAACGGATCAACCGGTCTGCGCAGAGAATCGCCGAGTGGCTCGAGCAGCGGGAGAATGTTACCTTCGTGTCCTATCCCGGACTTTTGAGCCATCCCGGACACGAACTGGCGAAACGGCAGATGACAAACGGATTCGGAGGCGTGATTTCCTTTGGTGTAAATACGGACGATAAGACAGTGGAAAGGCTCTGTGCCGGACTGAAGATCGTCACCTTTGCCGTCTCTCTGGGACATGATGAAAGTCTGATCTTTCCGCAGCCAAGCTATGATGAGCGAATCAATCTGTATCCGGAGAGATTCAGGAATGGCTTTATACGGTTAAGCATTGGTCTTGAATCTCCGGAAGATATCATACAGGATCTTGATCAGGCGATGAAGGCCGTCGGCTTATAAAACAGAATTTAACGGGAACTGCGATGCGGGGAAACCGACGGCAGTTCCTTTTTTATGCGCAGAGCTGCGTAAGGATCTTTCCGGCTGACGCCGGACGCAGTCCGCGCGGACAATTTCTCCGTGAAATTATTATAAATTCAGGCTATGCCTGGATATTGAACGATGGTATTAGACAGAAGCATCCCGGAATTCTATAATAAAAACATACCGAACGAGGGGGTGAAAATTTTTGCGTAATACATATCAGGATCTGCAGCGCTCACATCCCTGTTTTGGCGGTGTCAGGAACCATGCCGGACGAATTCATCTGCCGGTCAGCCCTGGCTGCAACATTGCCTGCCGTTTCTGCGATCGGGTGATCAGTGATGTGGAACAACGGCCGGGCGTTGCCAGCGCTATACTCCGCCCGGAGGAGTCGCTGGAGATTGTTGAAAAAGCGCTGGCGCTTTGCCCGGAGATCGCGGTCGTCGGGATCGCCGGACCGGGGGATACGCTGGCGAGCGACGGAGCATTGGAGACATTCCGTCTGGTGCGAAAACGTTTCCCTCAGCTGATTCAGTGCATGAGCACTAACGGATTGCTTCTGGATGAGAGAGCGGATGAGATTCTCGAAACAGGAATTGATACGCTGACTGTGACGGTGAATGCAGTGGATCCGAAGATCGAGAGCAAGCTCAATAAGTACATCCTCTATCACGGTGAAAAGATCGAAGGAGTGCGCGGCGCGGAGATTCTTATTGAAAATCAGCTGAAAGGAATCCGCCGGATGGCTGCGGCGGGCGTTACGGTGAAGGTCAACACGGTTCTGGTGCCTGAAGTGAATGGAGAGCATATTGAGACGGTGGCCCGTACGGTGGCGGAAGCGGGGGCGAAGCTCTACAACATTATTCCTCTGATTCCGCAGTATGAACTCGCCGAATGCCGTGAACCAACCTGCCCGGAGATCGACGCGGCGCGAACGGCGGCGGAAAAGTATATTGATGTCTTCCGACACTGTCAGCGGTGCCGGGCGGATGCCGCCGGAGTTCCCGGTGAGAAGGAGGTCGGCGCGCAGCTTTATCAGAAAAGGCTGGCCGTGAAAGAAACCTTCTCTCATGGATAGGAGGTGAAGAGAACTGGAAGGAAAGATCGCTGTGGCATCCACGGACGGAAAGGTTGTCAATCAGCATTTCGGAAGAGCCGATCGCTTCTATATCGTAGAATTCTGCGAGAAGACGCATACGCTGCATCTGCTGGAGGAACGGAGGCTGGCGCCGGTCTGCCGCGGCGGAGATCATGAGGAGAAGAGCCTGCGGGAGCAGGCGGAGCAGCTTGCTGATTGCCGCTATGTTCTGGTGAGCCGCATCGGACGAAGAGCTGAGACAGAGCTGGAACGCAGGGGAATACAGGTCTTTGAAATTCCCGGTGTCATTGAGGAAGCGGGTTGGGGGCGGTGGACGGGGGGGGGGGGGCGACTGCGGGGTAGGTAGAGAGGAGGAGGCCAGGAGGAGGGCGGTGGGGGTGGGGACGGGGGAG
>JAJQDL010000014.1 GCA_021202235.1 Lachnospiraceae bacterium | reverse complement strand
GGTGGATGGAAGAAACCGAGATGGCAGTGGTCATCAGCCAGGAGCAGAATGAAGTTCAGACATTCAAAAAGTGGGGGTTGGATATTCTGTCCCACCGGGAGAAAATGGAAAAGCGGGAACTGGACAAGGAGTTTAAGGACAGCTCCAGCAACTTCCGCATTGTTTTCGTCTGTGCCATGTGGCTGACAGGCTTCGATGTAAAGAGTCTGTCCTGCCTCTATCTGGACAAGCCGCTGAAAGCGCATACCCTGATGCAGACGATAGCCCGTGCCAATCGTGTCAGCGAGGGCAAGAGCAATGGATTGATCGTTGATTACGTCGGCATCGTCAAGGCGTTGCGAAAAGCACTTGCCGATTATACTGCAAATGTCGATGGTGGCAATCGGTCCGACCCCACAATAGACAAGACTGAATTGATTGCAAGGATTCATGAAGTGATCGGAGCCGCCAGCAAGTATCTTGCCGAACATGATTTCTCACTGAAGGCTCTGGTGGAGGCAACGGATTTTAAGAAGCTGTCCTTGCTGCAGGATGCTGCAAATGCCATGTGTGAGACACTGGAAATCAAAAAGACGTTCCAGACCTATGCGGTGGAACTGAATCGTCTAATGAAATATGTCAACAGAGACGATGTAGACCAAGAAACCCGCGCATATAAGGATGCAATCATCGCAATAGATGATGAACTCCAGAAAAAGCGTAAGCACGCTGACAATACTGACCTGATGGTGCAGATCAACAGTATTGTGAATGAATATATACAGGTTGAACAAAAGGGTGATGGTCTCGTTCCTTCCCGACAGTTTGACATCAGTAAGATTGATTTTGATTTATTGCGCCGGGAATTTGCCAGGGCGAAGGAAAAGAATCTGGTCATGAAGGACCTGGAAGAGCTGGTCGCTATGCGCCTGGAAAGGATGATTGCGGTCAATCCGAGACGTATTAATTACTATGAACGATACCAGGAGATTATTGATCAATATAACGCCGAACAGGATAGAGCAACCATAGAAAAGACGTTTGTGGATTTGATGGAATTGGCCTCTAACCTGGACAGTGAGCAGCAGCGCTATGTCAGGGAGGGGTTTTCCAGTGATGAGGAGCTTGCTTTGTATGATCTGCTGTTCCAGGATAACTTATCCCAGCAGGATATCAAGAGGCTCAAAGCTGTGGCTGTAGATCTGTTTGGGAATATTAAAGTAAAGATCGCGGGGCTGGATCATTGGACAGATAAGCAGGAGACAAAAGCGGCGATAGAAAACCTAATTAGGGATATACTCTGGGAGGAACTGCCGGAAAGTTATGATGAACGCCGCATCTATGAATATCGGAAACGGATTTATGAGTATGTTTACTTGCAGTACAAGGAAGCCGCATAAACGCAGAAGAAATAGTGGATGCAGCCTGAATCCTTTTGTGATATTATGAGAGTCGAAAGGCCGGCAGAAAGAGAGATACAGGCAGCCCCGGCCAAAAGAACGTCAGGAGGCATCTCCCCATGGATCATCTGCGCTGTGTCGTGGAACGAATCACATATCAGAATGCGGAAAATGGTTTCTCGGTGATCCGCTGCCGCGCGAAGGGATACAGCGATCTGGTGACGGTGGTCGGCAGTATGCCGGATGTTCATGTCGGCTCCGTTCTGACGATCGAGGGGCAGTGGCGCATCGACGGCAAATACGGCAGGCAGTTTTCCGCGGAGAAATGGGAGGAGACCCTTCCGGCGACGACCTACGGCATCGAAAAATATCTGGGAAGCGGTCTGATCAAAGGCATCGGTCCGCAATTTGCCCGGCGCATCGTGCAGCAGTTCGGCAAGGATACACTGGATGTGATTGACTGTGAACCCGATCGTCTGACGGAGGTGGATGGGATCGGTCAGAAGCGTGTGGAGCGCATCAAGGAGGGCTGGCAGGAGCAGAAGGAGATCAAGAACATCATGCTTTTCCTGCAGAGTCATGATGTCAGCACGGCTCACGCGGCGCGAATTTATAAGACTTATGGAAATGACAGTATTCGCATCGTGAAGGAGAATCCCTACCGTCTGGCGGATGATATCTGGGGGATCGGCTTCAAAACGGCGGATCAGATCGCGGCGAAGCTGGGCATTGAGAAAGACCGCTTTATCCGCCTGCGCAGCGGCATTCTCTATACGCTGAATAAACTGTCGGAAAACGGCCATTGCTTCGCGGGACGGGAGCAGCTGATCCAGACGGCCGAGAAGCTACTGGAGGTCGAGGCACCGGAGCTTGAGCTCACGCTGGATGAGATGCTGCGGACGACGGACATTATCGTGGACAGGGAGATTCTGAAAGCTTCGGAAGAGGATGGGCAGAAGCCGGAGGAAGCCATCTATCTTCCGCCTTTTTATTTTTCCGAGACCGGGTGTGCGAAGAGGCTGCTTCGGCTGCTTTCTTCGGAGCGAAAGTCCCGTGTGGATGTGGATCAGGTGATGGCGCGTGTGCAGAAAAATGCGCATATCACCTACGATGAGATACAGCTGCAGGCCATCCGCCAGGCGGTCTCCTCGAAGGTGATGGCGCTGACCGGCGGGCCGGGCACCGGGAAGACCACGACGACGCTGGGGATCATTTCTGCCTATCGGATGGCGGGCTGCCGGGTCCTTCTGGCGGCGCCCACCGGCCGTGCGGCCAAGCGAATGTCGGAGGCAACCGGTATGGAGGCGAAGACCATTCACCGCCTTCTGGAATACCAGCCGGCGGAGGGCTACCAGCGTAACGAAGAGCATCCGCTGGAGGCTGACGTCCTGATCCTGGACGAGTGTTCGATGATCGACATCATGCTGATGTATAACCTGCTCAAAGCCCTGCCGGATTCCATGACGCTGATCCTGGTGGGCGATACCGATCAGCTTCCCAGCGTGGGTGCCGGAAATGTCCTGAAGGATATCATTGCCTCCGGAAGTATTCTGGTCGTGCGTCTGACACGCATTTTCCGGCAGGCGCAGGGCAGCCGGATTATCATGAACGCACATCGGATCAACCGCGGTGAGATGCCGGATCTGCGCGGCGGCCGGGAGGCCGATTTCTTCTTCGCTGCGAAGGAGACCAATGAGGAAACGGCGGAGCTGGTGGTGAAATACTGCACGCAGAACCTTCCGCGCTATTATCATGTAGATGCTTTTCGTGATATCCAGGTGCTGACGCCCATGCAGCGCGGTGTCTGCGGCGCAGCGAATCTCAATCAGCTGCTGCAGACGGCGATGAATCCGTCGGGCAATTTCCTGAAGCGCGGCGGCACACAGTACCGGCTGCACGACAAGGTCATGCAGATCAAAAATGATTATAATAAGGAAGTCTTTAACGGCGATATCGGCCGGATCGTGCGCGTGGATACAGAGGAGGGAGAGCTGGCTGTGGATTTCTCCGATGGGACATCCTCCGGGGACGGGAGCCGGGAGGTGACCTATGATGTGACGGAGCTGGACGAGCTGGTGCTGGCCTATGCGACGACGATCCACAAGGCGCAGGGATCGGAATATCCGATCGTGGTGATGCCGTTTACCATGAGTCATTATGTGATGCTGCAGCGCAACCTTCTCTATACCGGCGTCACGCGGGCGAAGAAGATCCTCGTGCTGATCGGCGAGAAGAAAGCGATCGCCTATGCAGTTCGCAATGAGACGACCACGGCGCGCAATACCCGGCTGGCGGAGCGGCTGCGCGGCCTGCCGGAAGCTTCGACCGAAGAGCGCCAGACTGTGCAAAAACAGTATGCTGCAAACCCTCGGAATTCGGTTCCTCCGGATCCGAATAAGAAAGCCCGGATTGTTGCCGAGGCATCCATACTGTATGGGAAAAAAGATCTCTTTGACCGTCTGGCAGCTTCAAAATTCCGCAGCCGCTTCTCCCTGAAAGAAAAGGACAAAGCTTATGTGAAGGAGAAGGGCATGGACACGATCCGCTCTCACGCGCAGGATTTTGTCAGGAAGAGACTGGCTCCGGCGGAGATCCCGAACGACGGCAAGCAGACGCCGATGAGGGGTCATCCGGTTTTCATTGCCCAGCACGCGACGGCAACCTGCTGCCGAGGGTGTCTGGAGAAATGGCACAGGATCCCGAAGGGCTGTGAGCTGACGGAAGAGCAGCAGGAATACGTGGTGAATGTGCTGATGGAGTGGATCGAGAGACAGATGAATGACGGCAGAGGCGTTGGCGGATGATACGGACTGAATTGCGGTACCAGAAGTGTGGGGCTCTTTCACAGAAGTGTGAGGAGGAATCCACCTGACAGATTGACATGTCTCAGCCTGAGTGATAAAATCGTCTGCGAATCAAAAGAACTTGCAGAGCAGCAGGGAGTTGAACCGATGCAGGAGATGGGGACGGGGCTGGAGAAAATCTATGTGGAGCGGAACAACCGCCGGATGGCATATGGCTATACCACCGGGAGCTGCGCCGCCGCGGCCGCCCGCGGGGCGGCCTGTCTGCTTCTGAGCGGAAAGGCTCCGGAGGAGATCGTCCTGATGACGCCGAAAGGCATCCGGCTGCGGCTGCGGCCGGAGAGATGCCGGATGAACGGCGCAGAGGCGGTCTGCTGCATTCGCAAGGACAGCGGAGACGATCCGGATGTGACGGACGGGGTTCTGGTCTGGGCTTCTGTGCGCTGTACGGAAGGAAATGACATTGAGATCGACGGGGGGACAGGTGTCGGCCGGGTGACGCGCCCCGGCCTGGAGCAGCCCGTCGGGGCGGCCGCCATCAACCGCATACCCCGTCAGATGATCCGTGAGGCGGTGCTCTCGGCCTGCGAGGAATGGGGCTATGACGGCGGCCTGGCGGTGACGATCTCCATTCCTCAGGGGGTGGAACTGGCGGCGCGGACCTTCAATCCCCGGCTGGGGATCGAGGGAGGCATCTCGGTGCTTGGCACCAGCGGCATCGTGGAGCCCATGAGCGAGTCGGCGCTGGTGGCCAGTATTCAGGTGGAGCTGCGGATGCGCGCCGCGGCGGGAGACCGTTTTCTGGTGATTTCCCCGGGTAATTACGGAGCGGATTATATCCGGGAACATCTGGATCTGGATCTGAACCGGGCCGTAAAATGCAGTAATTTTGTTGGTGAGACCATTGATACGGCGGTGGAGCTGGGCGTTCAGGGGATTCTTTTCGTCAGCCACATCGGCAAGTTCGTGAAGGTGGCCGGAGGCATTATGAACACGCATTCCCGGAATGCGGACTGCCGCATGGAGATCCTGGCGGCACACAGCCTGCGAGCGGGCTGCGACGCGGAGACGGCGCGGGCCATTCTGGGGTGTCTGACCACCGATGAGGCGATGGATTTGATGGAGACGGCCGGGGTGCTGCAGACGGCGATGGATTCGATTCTGGAGGCGATCGCCCAAGCCTGCGACCGGCGGGCCTACGGGAAGCTGACGTTCGGGATCCTGGTGTTCTCCAAGGCGCGCGGGGGACTGGGGCGGACGAAGAGCTTCGAAGAGGCGCTGGCACAGTGCCGCAGCAGTTCGGAAGAATCTGAACAGGCATAGGGTATAGTGCGGAAAGGAAGAGCGACATGGTTCATTTTGTGGGCGCCGGTTCGGGCGCGGCGGATCTGATCACGGTGCGGGGCGCACGGCTCCTGCGGGAGGCGGATGTCATCATCTATGCCGGTTCTCTGGTGAATCCGGCGCTGCTGGAGGAGGCGAAGGAAGGCTGCCGCGTGGAGAACAGCGCCCGGATGACGCTGGAGGAGGTCATCGCTGTCATGGAGGAGGCCGAGGCGGCGGGGCAGACGACAGTACGCCTGCATACCGGAGATCCCTGTCTTTATGGAGCCATCCGTGAACAGATGGATATCCTGGATGAGAAGGGGATTTCCTATGATTACTGTCCCGGCGTCAGCTCCTTCAGCGGGGCGGCCGCGGCGCTGAATCTTGAGTATACGCTCCCTTCCGTGTCGCAGAGCGTTGTGATCACCCGGATGGCCGGTCGGACGCCGGTGCCGGAGCGGGAGAGCATCGAGAGCTTTGCCGCGCACGGCGCGACGATGGTGATCTTCCTCAGCACCGGCATGCTGGCGGAGCTGAGCCGCCGTCTGGTGGCGGGAGGGTACCGGGAGGATACGCCGGCAGCCATCGTATATAAAGCCACCTGGCCGGATGAGAAATCCTTCGTCTGCACTGTCGGAACTCTGGCGCAGACGGCGGAGGAGAATCAGATCACCCGCACAGCGCTGATCCTGGTCGGAGACGCTGTGGCTCATACAAATTATCAGAGATCCGAGCTGTATCACCCGGCGTTTACTACGGGATACCGGCAGGCGACGGCCTCCTCCCATGCGGAGGCAGAGGGCGGGAAGGTCTGAGTGAGACGGCGCGCAGATTCATTTTAAGGATCTGCGCGCCCGGAAGACAGAGAGAAAAAACAGACAGGAGAGGACATCGGATGAGAGCAGCCCTTGTCAGTTTTTCACGTCAGGGAGGCATCCTGGCGGCGCGGATCCGGGAGATCCTGTTGTCCCCGGAATGGGGGGAGAGCCCGGAGAGTGGGAAGAGCGTGGAGGTGTACGCCCTTCCCAAATTTGCGTGGGAGAACGGTCAGATCCCGATTGAAACGGGGCTCGCGGCCTGGTGCCGGGCGCGCTGGGAGACAGAGGAGCTGTTAATCTTCGTGGGTGCCAGCGGCATCGCGGTGCGCACGATTGCCCCCTGTGTGAAGAGCAAGGCAACGGATCCGGCCGTGCTGGTCGTGGATGAAAGAGGGAAGTTCGTGATCTCGCTGCTGTCGGGGCATCTGGGTGGAGCCAATGCCTGGGCCGAACAGCTGGCTGCGGCGTTGGGCGCGGCGCCGGTGATCACGACGGCGACCGATGTGGAGGGACGCTTTGCCGTGGACACCTGGGCGAAAGCAAACGGCCTGGCAATTGATTCCCTGGGGCGGGCAAAGGAGGTCTCGGCGGCGGTTCTGGCCGGGGAGCCGGTGGGATTCTTCTGTGACGGCATCGTGGAAGGCGAAGTGCCGCCGGAGCTGATGCGTATAACAGACCCGGCGGACTGGCCGGAGGAACGGCTGCTGATCGTCGTTTCCCCGCGGGACTGGAAGAGAGAACGGGTGCTGCAGCTGACGCCCCGGTGTGTCACTCTGGGGCTGGGCTGCCGACGGGGTGTGAGCGGAGAGGTTCTCCGCACCCGGGGCGACGGCTGGCTGGCTGAGGCCGGGATCCGGGCGGAGAGTCTGGAACGGGCTGCCTCCATAGATGTAAAGAAGAATGAAGCGGGGATTCTTACCTATTGTAAAGGGAAGGGGATTCCCTATGAAATATATACGGCGGAAGAGCTGCTGCGCGTCCCGGGGGAATTCGCTTCCTCCGCCTTCGTGCAGAGCACCGTCGGAGTGGACAATGTGTGTGAGCGCGCTGCGGCTCTGGCGGCCGGCGGCGGAGCATGGCTGATGCGAAAACAGGCCGGGGACGGCGTGACGGCTGCGGCGGCCTGCAGGAGATGGAGGGTATGGTTTTGAGCAGACAGGGAAGTGTGACAGTCGTGGGGATCGGTCCCGGTGCCTATGAGGACATGACAATCCGGGCGACCAGGGTGCTGGCGGGCAGTGATGTGATCGTCGGGTATACCGTCTATGTGGATCTGGTCCGGGCGTATTTTCCCGGCAAAGAGTTCCTGACGACGCCGATGAAGCGGGAGGTGGACCGGTGTGTCATGGCCTTCGAGGAGGCAGAGAAGGGACGGAAGGTGGCGATGATCTGCAGCGGTGATGCCGGTGTGTACGGGATGGCCGGGCTGATCTGCCAGGTGGGAGAGGACTATCCGGAGGTGTCGGTCTCCGTGGTGCCGGGGGTGACAGCGGCGCTCGGCGGTGCGGCGGTGCTGGGAGCGCCGCTGACGCATGATTTCGCGGTGATCAGCCTTAGCGACTTGCTGACTCCCTGGGAGAAGATTGAGGCCAGACTCCTGGCGGCGGCACAGGCGGATTTCTGCATCGCCCTCTACAATCCGGCGAGCAAAAAACGCCGGGATTACCTGCAGCGGGCCTGCGAGCTGCTGCTCACATACCGGTCGCCGGAGACGGTCTGCGGTACGGTAGCGCACATCGGCCGGACGGGAGAGACCGCGATGAGTTCTACGCTGGCTGAGCTGGGGGAGGTGCAGGTGGATATGTTTACGACGGTATTTGTCGGGAACTCCCAGACGCAGGTGCTGGATGGGAGAATGGTGACGCCCCGGGGGTATAAGATATGAGCTGTGTATTGATTTTTGCCGGAACCAGCGAGGGCCGCACGCTGGCGGAGCTGATGAATCGCTATGGGAAATCCATCCATATCTGCGTGGCCACAGAGTATGGCGAGAAGGTCCTGGAGGATGAGCTGGCGGACCGGGTAACCGTGGGGCGGCTGGACGTCCTGCAGATGGAAGAACTGATGGAGCGGGAGGGTGTCGATCAGGTGGTAGACGCAACGCACCCCTACGCTGTCGTGGTATCGGAAAATATCCGCCATGCCTGCGAGGATAAGGAGATTCCCTATCTGCGTCTCCTGCGTAAGTCTGAGGAGGACGCGATCCGGGACAATAAAAATGTGATCGTTGTTGGCAGTGTGGAGGAGGCAGCGGAGTATCTGAAGGGCGTCTCCGGGAAGGCGCTTCTGACGCCGGGCCGCAAGCAACTGGAGAAAGATACGCTCGTGGAGCACTA
>JAJQDL010000049.1:2092-8805 GCA_021202235.1 Lachnospiraceae bacterium | reverse complement strand
TTTTTCGCCTCTTACCCGCCGCGCGGGGCGCGTCCGGCGTCAGCCGGAAAATACCGCTGCGCCCCTGCGCATAAAAGACGCATATGGCAAACGGCGTGATGTCGTTTACCATATGCAAATTCGGTTATTACATTGTCATTTTATTTCCGTGCCGCGGCTGCCTGATCTTTTTGGGCATTGGCTTCGCGGTACTGAGGCGCGTACTTCTCCACATTAGTAAGCAGCACCAGGATGAGAATGACCACACCGAAGATCGCTCCCATGTATGTATAGTTGAACTGAATCGCGGAAGCCACGCCGGCCGCCTGCGTTTCCAGAGTCGCATCGTATCCAACCGCCGCCAGGATCCAGGCGCACATACCGGAGCCGAAGCCCATACCGATCTTGGAGCCGATGGACTGCGCCGAGGAAATCAGGCCTTCCGAACGGATGCCGAATTTCCAGTAGCCATACTCAACCACATCAGGTACCAGGGCGAATACCGCGCTCAACAGCGGGCCCGCACCCAGAGAACGGATCACGACACCAATGGTGACCAGCGTCGTATTCGTTCCGGCCAGGCCGGCGATGACAAAGCCGATGATCAACAGCACCGCGCCCATACTCAGGTAGGCCTGCTTCGACCATCTCTTGGAGATCGCGGGCATCAGCAGCAGAATGACGATGCCGGGCGCCTGTCCTGCCGTCATCAGGACGGACATGAACAGCGGCTTCCCAAGCACAACATTGCAGTAATAGGACTGTGCAGCGATCGCGTTGGCATTCATCAGCAGAGAGAACACGCCGATGAGAAGCAGCAGCCAGAAATAACGGTTCTTCATGACAGAGGGGAACTGCTCCTTGATGGACGGCTGATCCGCCTTCGTCTCCTCGTCTTCCTCCGCGCTGACCTCGGTATTCACCAGACCGGAAATGAGGATCAGGACACCGGCGACCAGGCCGAGAATAATGCTGGCCCAGTGCCAGCCAAGCGCCAGGACCAGAGGCGTAATAGCGGAACCGGCGGCCAGGCCGATGATGTTATTGCCGAGTGCGGAGAACGTAGCCAGTAATGTGTTATCCTCCGGATCACGAGTCATCAGCGGCAGCATGGCCGTATTGGCGATGCCGAAGATTGTATAAACGACGACCGACATAAAGATGTAGGTGGCATACGCGTAGACGAGCTTGGCGCTCGCGCCCGCCGCGACCGGAACGTGCATCAACAGCACGATACCCAGGAAGGTCAGCGGACCGGACAGGATCAGCCAGGGTCTTGCCTTGCCCCATTTCGTGTGCGTACGGTCGACCACAACGCCCATCAGCAGATCGCTGACACCGTCAAAGACACGGCAGACAACGAACATTGTGCCGATGGCCGCCGCCCCCAACATGGCGGTGTCCGTGTAGTAACTCAGCAGGAAAGCCGCGCCGATCTGGCTGAAGACGTTGCCGCCGCCGGTGCCCAGACCATAGATCAGTTTCCGCCACAGCGGAACCTTTTTGATTGTGTTCATAAAAATACCTCCTTGTTTCTCCTCCTGTGTATTTTTTTGTCGTTTTTTCAGCGACTTGATACAATTATATGCTACAAACGGTTGACAATCAATTCGAATTCATGGTACGATTAATTCCATCATGGAATCAAATGAATGAGGAGAAACAAAGGTATGGATATTTCTTATTTCAGTGAATTTGTAGTTCTGGCGGAGACGCAGAACTTCTGGGCGGCGTCGGACCGCCTCTTCATCAGTCAGTCCGCCCTGTCCAAGCACATCAAGTCTCTGGAGAACAGCCTGGGCGCCCCGCTCTTCGACCGGACGTCCCGCCGGGTCAGTCTCTCGGAGTTCGGCCGGGAGATGCTCCCCTATGCCCAGTCGATTGCCCGGACTCGTTGTGACTATGAGACGGCAGCCTTCAACTTCCTGCATCAGGAAAATGTCGCACTGGAGATTGCTTCGATTCCCGTCCTCGCTCACTACAACATCACAGAAGCTCTGCTGCAGTTCCGGCAGGCGCATCCGACCGTCCAGGTCAACATTCAGGAGACGGACACGCTGCAGGTGCGGGAGATGGTGCTGACTCGTGAATGCGAGATTGCCATTTACCGTGACACGCCGACCTACCTCGAGCACGATCCGGACAAGGAGAACCGGCTGGTGAAGCTCCCCTATGCCAGAGATCAGCTGATCGCTGTCCTGCCGCCAAACCATCCTCTCAGCACAGCCTCCCATATCCGACTGGCACAGCTGGCCGATGAGAATTTCGCCCTGATTCACACAGACACGCTCCCCTACAACCTGTGCCTGCGTGCCTGCCAGGAGGCGGGATTCCAGCCCCGGATTATCTTTACCTCCCATAATCTGGAATCCATTCTCGACACGGTGCGCAAGGGCCGCTGCGTGGCACTGCTCTTCACCAATCACCTGAACTTCCCGCACTATGTCGATTTTGGCAGCACGCCGCCCTTTGTCGCCGTTCCCATCACTCCTACCATCGAGACGGTCGTCTATCTGAGTTATCGCCGCGACGACACCCTCTCTTCGGCCGCCACGCATTTTATTGATTTCTGCAAGCAGGCGCGGGCCGGACTGATCAACCGTGTGGAGGAGGCGCCCGATGAAAAATAACTGTCTTCATGTTGAGAGAACTATCTGCGGTGTCACCCTGCTCTGTGATCTGATTCCCATGGGACAGGATGTCACGCTCTGCATTCATTCCGTCCCCGGCGGTCATGTGGGCTCAGCGGCGTTGGCCGTCGCCCGCCCCAGCCTCACCGGGCAGGGCCAGAGCGCTACGACCTCCGTCCTCAACTGCATCGGGCACAAAGACGATGCAGTCGCCGTCCACCTGGCCGAGGCCATCAGTACGGCAACGGGCTGCACGACCGTCTGTGTCTGCGGCATCCACATCGACGGACTCTCCCCGGAAGGCATCAAGGCCGTGCTTGCAGCCTGCCGGGAGATCGAGGCGGAAATCCTTGAAATCCTTCAGGCACTGACACAGAAAACAGACAAAGAACCGGAAAATAATTGACGCTGTCCCCGTTTTTTATCCATTCCAAACAGGAAAGGAAAATCCGCCAAATTCGAATTGTTCTTTTTTCCTCTTATGTCTACAATGATATCAGAAGTTTAAACAAAAAGGAGGGATATTATGACACCCTATCTTCCGATTCTGAACAAAACCCTGGAGCTGGCGGACTGCCAGAGCGACTGGTTTTTCGACGAAGCGTACCACTGCTGGTGCCTGGAGGACATCCTCTATACCATGAAGGCGACAACCCCCAAGTTCCAGCGCATGAGCATCTTTGTCCCGGAGGCTTATCTGAATGCCGACGGCACCGTCAACCCGGAAGGAAGCTGCGGAACCTTCACAGCCGCAACTGCCCCTGTCGTCTTTGAAAATAACTCAGCCGGATACATGCAGATGCCTCACACCTGGCTGGGCGGCCCCCGTGATGAAGGACCCAAGTATCTGCAGCGGGGCATGGTGTATGTCACGTGCGGCAGCCGGGGCCGCGAGTCCCGCGATGCGGACGGCGTTCTCTGCGGCAAATCGCCCTGGACGCTGATTGACCTGAAGACCGGCATCCGTTTTCTGCGCCATAACGCCGCAGTCCTGCCCGGCGACCTGAATCACATCATCTCCGTGGGCTGGAGCGCCGGCGGCGCCATGTCCACGCTGGTCTCCGTGACCGGCGATCATGCGGATTTTCTCCCGTATCTGGAGCAAAACGGCGCTTTCATGGATGAATCCGATGCCGTGTTTGCCGGACAGATCTACTG
Organism: Lachnospiraceae bacterium; assembly: GCA_021202235.1. Classification (GTDB taxonomy): domain Bacteria; phylum Bacillota; class Clostridia; order Lachnospirales; family Lachnospiraceae; genus UBA3305. The sequence continues at coordinate 5,038 of JAJQDL010000049.1, read as the reverse complement.
CCCGATCATCGACCTGGATCATGCTGACATCGCTTATGAGTGGCAGTTCCAGAATGACCCGGAGAACGAGAGCTCTCCCGCCGGTCCTGCCGGAACCTTCACACCCTTCCAGGCTGCTCTGTCTCAGAAGCTGGCCGCCGCCTATGTGGACTATTTCAACTCTCTGGAACTGAAAAATCCCGCCACCGGCGAAGCGCTGACCCTGAACGCAGACGGACGCAGCGGCTCGGCCTATGACTATCTGATGACACGCCTCGAGATCTCCGCCACGGACTACCTGTCGCGCCTGGATCGGGGCGAGCTTCCGGAGAAATATACCAGTGCCGATTACATATCCGGGAATTACATGACAAAAATCCCCGCGCCCGCGCCGGATGACGGACCGGAAGAGAAGGATGATATCGGACTGCATCATGCAGGCGCTGCGGTGGCGATGCCGCCTGCCGATCTGCCGGAGGGTGAAAAACCCGCCGGACCGCCCAGTCTGGGTGATCTGGTCTCCCGTCCCCCGAAGGGTGTGCCCTATAAGGGTCTGGAATTCCCCATGGTGGATGCACCCGGTACTGACAAGAGTGCCTGGCTGAGCTGGGACGGCAAAAAAGCCCATATCAACGGACTTGACGATTACATTCTCAACCATCGCCGCCGGATGAAGCCCTGCACCAGCTTCGACACGCTGGGCATGGACAGCGGCGAGAACCAGGAATTCGGTACGCCGGAAGCGGATCATCTCCACTTCAGCGAGTACATTCCCGTCGCCCTGGAAGCTCTGCGCGAGGATTTCCCCGAAGAATATGCGCAGTATGCCCCGGCCTGGGCCAGGGTGGCCGGAGACAGCGAGCTGGCGGAACGTCGGCGTCTGATCAACCCCATGGGCTATCTGGATCACCTGGATGCCAGTAAGCCCGCCGCTTACTACCGCATCAACGTCGGCGCTCAGGACGCGGACACTGCCTTCACGATCTCCATGGCTCTGGCGGTCAAACTGGCCAACCTGGGCAAGGATGTCGAATACAACCTGGTCTGGGACAAGCCCCACTGCGAAGCGGACTATCCTTTCGAGGTCTGTGACTGGATTGAGAAGCTCTGCAGCAGCCGCGCGTAAACTCGTTTCACATACACTGCGTTCAATGCAGATCCAAACAGTTTGAGGAAGGACGATTTCGCTGTGTAACGCCAGAACGAAACAGAAAATCCCGGTGTCGTACAGAATATTCCCATTCTGCCTGACACCGGGATTCTTTTTTACTTTCTCTATTCATCTGCTTCCCGCAGAGCCCAGCCCTTCTCGATCTTAACGCGACGCGCCTCCACCGGATCGTAGCCGCCCAGGATCTCCCGCACCTTCGCGTTGATCTCCTCCTGTTCCGCTTTCAGCCGATCCTTCTCATCCAACATGGCTTCCAGCTTTTCACGGGAGAAGGCTTCCCGGCGCAGCACCTCGCTGGTATGCTTCTCCTGTCCCTCACGGTTCGTATATTTGCTGCGTCCGATGAAATAAAGCAGCGTGCTCTTATCCTGCCCGCAAAACAGATAGCCCCGCTTGACCTCCACGGAAAATTCCTCGGCATTCACTCGATTCCCATATCGCTCTTCCACAATCATGCCCGATCTTCCTCCTTCTCTTCATTGAGTCCCTGCCATTCATACCGTCCCGGCACCTCCAGATCCCACTGGGCCAGGATGCGGCGTACCACATGGCGGGTCAGATCCTCCACGCTCTCCGGATGCTGATAATAGCTGAGCATGGGCGGCAGCACCACAGCGCCCAGCTGGCTGACATCATAGAGGTTGCGCAGATGAATGGTTCCCAGCGGAGACTCCCGCGCTACCAGCACCAGCTTCCGCCGCTCCTTCAGCGTCACATCGGCAGCCCGCAGCAGCAGCGTATCGCTGTAGCCGCTGACGATGCCCGCCACGGTCTTCATACTGCAGGGCACGATGACCATCCCCAGAGAAGAGAAGCTTCCGCTGGCCGGTCCGGCGCCCACGTTTTCATTGTCCTCCACCACGTCCGCCAGGGCAGTAAACTCCTCCCAGGTCAGTGTACCCTCCTGCGTCATCGTCATGCGCGCGGCCCGGGAGACGATCAGATGCACCTCTATCTCCGGAAACATCCTCAGCTCCCGCAGCAGCTCCTCTGCCAGCGGAATGCCTGTTGCCCCGCTGACCCCGACGATCAGTCTTTTTTTCTTCACGGTTTCTCCCCTCGCGGCGGCTTCGTAATCTCTCCTCGTGAAATCCGCCGGCTTTTTTCTCTTTTTCTCAGTATAACCGAAGTGTCTCCGGAAATCAATTCACATTGCCTGATAATCTGTTTCCGCCCCGGAATCAAATGAATCGTCCTGATGTTTTCACACCGTATTTTCGTTCCCCGGGGCGAAAGTTTTCTCAATAAAGCAAAAACGGCACGCACCTTCAGGAACCTGAAAATGCGTGCCTCTTCTCCGGGCGGCCTGCGCCATGCCGGGTCTTATTTTTCTTTGATATACTGATCAATGGCTGCGGCGGCAGACTTGCCGGCGCCCATGGCCAGGATGACCGTGGCCGCTCCGGTCACGGCATCGCCGCCGGCGTACACGCCGGTGCGGCTGGTCAGGCCGTCCTCACCATTGGTGACGATGCAGCCGTGACGGTTAGTTTCCAGGCCCTCCGTGGTGTTGCGGATCAGCGGATTGGGGCTGGTGCCGATGGCGATGACGACACAGTCGACATCGAGGACAAATTCAGAACCCTCCTTGGCAATCGGACGACGGCGGCCGGACTCATCGGGTTCACCCAGCTCCATCTCGATGCACTTCAGGCCAGCCACAAAGCCCTTGAGGTTGCGATCCTCGGTCTCCGTCGGCAGAACCTCGACAGGATTGTTCAGAAGCTTGAAGATGATGCCCTCTTACTTGCCATGAATGACCTCATCACGTCTCGCCTGACGCACTTCCTCAGAAA
>JAJQDL010000049.1:0-2082 GCA_021202235.1 Lachnospiraceae bacterium | reverse complement strand
CTCCGCGCCCAGACGCTTCGCGCAGCGGGCCGCATCCATAGCCACATTGCCGCCGCCGACCACGGCCACGTTCTTCGCATGCATGATAGGTGTGGTAGGGTCGTCCTTATAAGCCTTCATCAGGTTGGTCCGGGTCAGGAACTCGTTGGCAGAGTAGACGCCCTTCAGATTCTCACCGGGGATCTTCATGAAGCGGGGCAGCCCGGCGCCGGTGCCAAGGAAAACGGCCTCGAAGCCCTCGTCCTCCATCAGCTCATCCACAGAAAGGACGCGGCCGATGACCATGTTGGTCTCGACCTTGACGCCCATGGCAATGAGGTTGTCCACCTCCTGCTGCACGATGGCCTTCGGCAGACGGAACTCAGGAATACCGTAGACCAGCACGCCGCCTGCCAGATGCAGGGCCTCGTACACGGTCACATCATACCCCAGACGCGCCAGATCACCGGCGCAGGTCAGTCCGGCCGGGCCGGCGCCGACCACAGCCACCTTGTGTCCGTTGTGAACGGGCTTCGCAGGCTTCTCCGTGCAGTGCTCCCGATGATAATCGGCTACGAACCGCTCCAGACGGCCGATCGCCACCGGCTCGCCCTTCTTGCCGCGGACACAGTAATGCTCACACTGAGTCTCCTGCGGGCAGACACGGCCGCAGACTGCGGGCAAAGAGCTGTCCTGCGCAATGACCTGGTAGCCACCCTCGAAATCTCCCTCCGCAACCTTGGCGATAAAATCGGGAATCTTGACATTCACCGGACATCCGCCGACACAGGGACGATTCTTGCAGTTCAGGCAGCGCTTCGCCTCATCAATGGCCTGCTCCGCCGTATATCCCAGAGCCACCTCCTGGAAGTTTTTATTTCTCACATTCGGTTCCTGCTCCGGCATCTTATTTTTCTCTAAGGACATGTTCGCCTTCGCCATGATTACTGTACCTCCTTCTTGAACAGATTGCAGGTTTCTTCGTACGCGTGCATTTCAAAGGGCTTGTACATCACGCTGCGGCTCATGGCCTCATCAAAATCCACCTGGTGACCGTCAAAGTCGGGGCCGTCTACGCAGGCGAACTTCGTCTCGCCGCCGACCGTCAGACGACATCCGCCGCACATGCCGGTACCGTCGATCATGACCGGGTTCATGGATACGATCGTTTTGATATTATATTTTTTCGTCAGGAGACAGACAAACTTCATCATGATCATGGGTCCGATCGTGATGACCTCGTCATACTGGTTGCCCTCATCGATCAGCTCCTGCAGACCGACTGTTACCATGTCGGGCTTACCATAGGAGCCGTCATCGGTCATCAGAACCAGCTTGTCACTGCAGGCACGGAACTCATCCTCAAGAATCACAATGTCCTTATTCCGGAAACCGATCACCGTGTGCACCTCGCAGCCATTCTCATGAAGCTGCTGCGCCACATAGAGTGCGATCGCGCAGCCAACGCCGCCGCCGACCACGGCCACACGCTTCAGGCCTTCCATCTCGGTCGGTCTTCCCAGAGGACCGACGAAATCCTGTATGTACTCGCCCTCCTCTTTTCGATTGAGCAGGTACGTGGTAGCTCCCACGATCTGATAGATGATCCTCACTGCCCCGGTCTCCGGATCGGCGCCGGACACAGTCAGCGGAATCCGCTCTCCGTCCGCATCCACACGCAGAATGATGAACTGGCCGGCCTTCGCTTTTCTGGCCACCATCGGAGCCTCAATGTCCATCAGAGTGACGGCAGAGTTCAGCTCCCGCTTCTTTAGAATCTTGTACATATTCACCAAACCTTTCAGTTAATCGTCAGTCCCCCCCTCATCCCGGGACCGCAATGCTTTTAACGGATGTATAATAGCAAATCCGCCTCCGTTTGTAAAACAAAAATTTCACAATATATCCTTTAAATAATTAACAATATCTTATCGTTTGAGAAAAAGATGTCTCTCCCGTCGCGACAGTGCGAAAGAAGAGACATTTTCCCGGTTCTTCTATCGATTATTTTTCTCCTGCCAGTACTCCCCGTTGAAGCAGCCGGTACAGAACTGACTCAGACTGCCGCGGCAGGCTTACTTCTGGACAGCTATGGTGATCTAT
>JAJQDL010000108.1:6003-8810 GCA_021202235.1 Lachnospiraceae bacterium | reverse complement strand
GATGGCCATCCGGCCAGAATCAAGGAGGTCCCGCAAGGGGATCCGTGATGGCCATCCGGCCAGAATCAAGGAGGTCCCGCAAGGGGATCCGTGATGGCCATTCGGCCAGAATCAAGGAGGGGTTGAAATGGGTGAAGTGTTGGTGATTACTTCGGGAAAAGGCGGCGTAGGCAAGACGACTTCGGCCGCTTGTATCGGCACCGGGCTGGCTATGTTGGACCGCACAGTTCTGATGATCGATACAGATACAGGTCTTCGGAATCTGGATGTAATACTGGGACTGGAAAACCGAATCGTCTATAACCTCGTGGATGTAGTGGAGGGAAACTGCCGTCTGAAGCAGGCATTGATCAGGGATCGTTCTTATCCGGGACTGTATCTGCTTCCCACGGCACAGACCCGGGATAAGGCTTCGGTATCACCGGAACATATGATCAAGCTGGTGGATTCTCTGCGCGAAGACTATGACTTCATCATCCTGGACTGTCCTGCCGGCATTGAGCAGGGATTTCAGAGCGCCATTGCCGCGGCGGATCGTGCTTTGATCGTTACGACGCCGGAGGTGTCCTCCATCCGTGATGCCGATCGGGTTATGGGATTGCTGGAGGATGCCGGGATCCGGCAGTCACAGCTGCTTGTGAACCTGCTGCTGCCCCTGCTGTTTAAGCAGGGAGATCTGATGTCTGCTGATGATGTGACAGTGTTGCTCGGCTTCACTCTGATCGGAGTCATCCCTGACGATGAAGCTGTACTCATTTCCACCAATCAGGGGGTCCCTCTGATAACCGGCGAGTCTCTGGCTGCAGCTGCCTACCGGAATATTGTCCGCCGAATCCTGGGGGAAGAGGTTCCTTTTCTGAACCTGGAGCCGAAAAAAAGCTTCTGGGCGAGATTTTTTCACACCTGATCTGTATGGTTCCTGGTTTCCCGGATACGTGGAGGACCTGAATGGGAGAACGTTATGTTTCGTTTTCAATTGTACTCTAGAAGAAATTTCAGCTATCAGCTCGTCCTGTGTGTGCTGATTCTATCCGCCATCGGGCTTCTTGTTCTGAACAGCGCCCTGGCTAACGATTCGGCCCGGGATGAGACAATGATGAAACAAGTGATGGGCATTGCCCTTGGCTTTGTTATTATGATGTTTCTGACTTTTGTGGACTATCATTTCCTGTTGCAGCTGGCGCCTCTGATTTATGCTGGCGGAGCGCTTCTCCTGTTGCTGGTGCTGTCGCCTCTGGGGAGCAGCTCGGGCACAGGTGCTCAGCGATGGCTGAATCTGGGTGTACAGATACAGCCATCGGAATTTTTCAAGATCTGTCTGATCCTGTTTTTTGCCTGGTTCTACTGGAAAAATGAAGCCCGCATCAATCGGCCGATCGTTGTATTCGGAGGCCTTCTCCTGGCTGTGGTTCCGGCTCTGTTGGTTTTGAGAGAACCGGATCTGTCTACGACGCTGGTCATCGCCTTTATCTTTATTGTCATGCTGTATTCAGCGGGAATCAGTTACAAGTGGATCCTGCTGGCGGTCGCGATTCTGATTCCGGTCTGTATCAGCGGTATACTTCTAATCATTCGATATCAGGATTATCTGTATGAAAATGTGTATCAGATTCGAAGGATTCTTTCCTGGCTGTATCCTGACACATATGCTTCTTCCGGCAATACGACCCAGCAGGACAACTCGGTGCTGGCTATTGCCTCCGGACAGCTTTTTGGGAAGGGACTGAACAATACCAGCTTTGAATCGGTAAAGAACGGGAATTTTCTGTCAGAAGAGGACTGTGATTTCATCTTCGCCGTGATTGGAGAAGAGCTTGGATTTGTGGGGAGCTGCCTTGTTGTCGGCCTTTTCGTTCTCCTGGTTTTCCTGTGTCTGCGGATTGCTGCCCGTGCCAGCGATCAGGCAGGGCGCCTTATCTGTGTGGGCATGGCATCGCTTATCGCTTTCCAGTCCTTTGTAAATGTCGGGGTAGCCACTGAGCTCCTGCCCAATACAGGCCTGCCTCTTCCGTTTATCAGCGCAGGCCTGAGCTCCCTGCTGAGCCTGTATATCGGCATGGGGCTTGTCATGAATGTAGCCCTGCAGCGGAGAGACCACAGTGATTCTGACTGGTAATGCTTCCCACAGCAAGCGAAAAGCCATAAAAAAAGAAAGTGCCGCCCGTGCATTTCCTTCTTGTGCTTTTCGGGGATTTATACTATAATGGATATGAAAATTTAAGAACAGGACAGATAATTAAGAGATGACAGGCTTTGTTTTCACAGACAAAGGGATTCCTGTGTCAAAGGTTTTCACGATTTTATTTCACTCAAGGAGGAGACAATTATGGTTCAGATTATCTCAGGCAAAAAAGGCAAAGGCAAGACGAAGTATCTGCTGGAGAAGGTAAATGCATCGATCAAGGAAGCTCACGGAACGATCGTTTACCTCGACAAGAACACAAAGCATATGTTTGAATTGAATAATCGCGTTCGTCTGATCGACGTGTCTCAGTATCCGATCACGAATTATGACAGTTTTCTTGGATTTATCAGCGGTATCATTTCGCAGGATCATTATCTGGAAGAGGTGAATCTGGACAGTTTTCTGACGCTGGCTTATCTGGACCAGAGCAGCGTGGGGAAGGCCATCGACGATCTGACCGCTATCGGAGCGAAATACGACGTGACCTTTATTCTCAGTATTTCAGAGGACAAGGAACATCTTCCGGCGAATGCACAGGACAAAGTGATCATTTCCCTCTAATTTTTTTCATTTGAAGCATGAAGGCACATCGGGCGCCCTGAGTTCAGGGCACCCGATGCTC
>JAJQDL010000108.1:0-5993 GCA_021202235.1 Lachnospiraceae bacterium | reverse complement strand
AAGTAGCTGATGCCGTACAGACCGGCGATCCCCACCAGAATGTAGACAAGCCGCGTAAACCAGGACATGGATCCGAACAGGAATGCGACCAGATCGCAGCGGAAGATTCCAACCAGTCCCCAGTTCAAAGCACCGATGATCCCTATCGCAAGAATCGTATAGTCCAGAAATTTCATTGAGATTCCTCCTTCTTGTACAGCCTCTTGATTTCAAAAGGATTTTCTTGCTATAGTATGAGTATTCATGCGAGTTTTTATGACTGGGAAATATATCCAATGTACCCGAGAGAGGAGAGTCTATGGCCAGAAGGGATTCTAAGGTCATTCGATATCGAAGGCCTGTTCATTTCAACATCGGCATGGTCGTATTCCTGGTGATCTTTCTCTATGTGGCTGTCAATGTGATCTCCTATATGACACGGGGATCCGTGCAGATCTACGAGGTGGGGCAGACCAGTTCGGTGGTACAGGACACGACATACACAGGATTGATCCTTCGCAGCGAAACGGTCTATACAGCTCCCGAAGCAGGGTATATTCATTATTATCTACGGGAAGGGACACGTTCCTCTGTAGGTGACATCATCTGCTCCGTGGATACGAACGGAGAATACACGGAACTGCTGAACTCTTCGGCTGAAGGCGACAGTTCTCTGTCCTCTGATGAACTCAGTGCCCTGAAGAAAAAGCTGACGGCTTTCACAGCGTCATACAGCCCGGTTTCTTTTGATAAGGTATATGATCTGAAGTACAGCCTGCAGAACCTGCTGCTGAGTTATCTCGGTTCTCTGGAAGACCTGGCCGAATTGGGTATCGATACGGACTATCTTCTGACTGTGACAGCGGATGCCAGCGGCGTCGTGGAGTATTATACAGACGGGTATGAGACCGTGACAGAAGAGGATCTGACGCTGGAGAGTCTGGAGGACAGCGGCTACGAGAAGACAGCCATTACATCCGGAACACTTGTGGAAGCAGATGCATCTCTGTACAAGATGATCGGTTCGGAGACATGGTCTGTTTATCTGGAACTGACAGAGGAAGACCGGAATCAACTGGCGGATGAGACCAGCGTCACACTTCTTTTTAATGATGTGAATATGGAGGTGACGGCTGATTTCTCCCTGGTCACCCTCTCGGATGGAAACATTGTCGGTCGTTGTACACTTTCAGACTACATGGTTCAGCTGGCAGACAAACGATTCACCAATGTTACAGTGAAGAAATCGGCAATCTCTTCTCTGAATATCACTGGCCTGAAGATTCCCAAATCTTCGGTGGTTACGAAGGATTTTTATGTTGTCCCCGTAGAATATGCTACCGTAGGCGGGAATGATTCAGAGACCGGTTTTCTGCAGGAAACATACACGGCCGATGGAACGACAGTAGCGTTTATCACACCGACCATCTATGCCAGCACCGAGGACTATTATTTCCTCGATCCTTCCGAGATCGATGAGGGCACGGTACTGCGAAAACCTTCGGATACTGAGGATTATACAGAGACAGAGTATGAGACTGTCTCCGAGGAGACACAGAGCAGCACAGGTACTTATACGATCGGAACTACCTCGTCTTTATATGGTGTATACTGCGTCAATAAGGGATATACTGTATTTCGGCAGATTGAGATTCTGGCGGAGAGTGACGATTATTATATCGTTGCAGAGGGTCAAAGCTACGGGCTGTCCGTTTATGATCATATTCTGCTCAATGGTGAGGACTGCAAAGAAGGAGAGCAGATCTACTGAATTCTTTAGATTCTTCGTAACTTTTTCCCTGCTGGTGTTGACAGGAAAGGGGAAAATGGAGATAATATTACATGTAGGACAACTGGTTGCATAGGGGTCCGCCTGAAAATAACAGCGAATAGGGAGACAGATTCAAGATGGCGAATATTTTTGACAGGTTTTTGAATTCCATGAAATTATATGATGACGATGACGAGTATGATGACGATGAGTATGAGATGGAGGAGGAAGAGCCCGCACCCAGACGCGTGCGAGGCAGCACGACTTCCTCTGAGCCGGCGTAGGAAGAAAAGCCGGTAGCTGCACCTCGCCGCAGTGCCGAGCCCGCTGAGAAAGAACGTCCGGCACGCGCACGGCGCAATAGCAACAGTAACGTCGTCCCCATGAAGAGTCATGGTGCGATGGAAGTATGTATGGTAAAGCCTTCTACTCTGGAAGATGCGCGTGAGGTTTGCGATATTTTGCTCAGTGGACGCGCGGTTGTGATCAATATGGAAGGCGTTCATGTTGATCTGGCACAGCGGATCATTGACTTCACTTCCGGAGCCTGTTTCTCCATCAATGGGAACCTGCAGAAGATTTCCAAGTACATATTCATCGTTTCACCGCAGTCGATCGGTCTGACAGGTGACTTCCAGGATACTCTTGAAGGAGCTCAGGATCTGTCTACGTTGAGCCTGAACCTGTGAGGAAGATGAAGCATACCATGAAGAAAAATGCCAGGAGTATCGGTCTCGCCGTTCTCTCTGTTTTGCTTCTCGTATTGTTAGATCAATGGACCAAGCATCTGGCTGTTGTAAAGCTGGCCGAAGGACCTTTCGTGATCTGGGACGGGGTGTTTGAACTGCACTTCTCGGTGAACGAGGGAGCTGCATTCGGTATTTTACAGCAAAGGCAGTTTTTGTTTCTTATACTCACGGTGCTTGTCATACTCTGCGTCTGTTGGTTTTATCTGTTTCGGATTCCGCAGAAGCGAAGATACCGGCCCTTGAATATGCTCTGTGTCACTCTCATGGCCGGAGCGATCGGGAACTTTATTGACCGCGCCAGGCAGGGATATGTCGTAGATTTTTTGTATTTCAAGCTCATTGACTTTCCCATCTTCAATGTGGCGGACTGCTATGTTACCTTCTCGGCAGCTCTGCTGATCATTCTTCTTTTGCTTTATTACAAGGAAGAGGATCTCGAAGGCATTCTGTAGAGAGCGAGGCAGGAGAGAAGAGGATGGAACATTTCGATATTGTGATAGACGAAGAACAGAGCGGGGAACGCATCGACGTATTCCTCGCTCATTTTTTAGAGGGATATTCCAGGTCCTGGATTCAGAAACTCATACGCTCCGGTCACATTAGTGTGAATGAAAAACCGGTCCGTCCCAATACAAAATGTACTGTCGGCATGGTTCTTTCTGTCGATATTCCGGAGCCGGAGATTCCGGATATCCGGGCTGAATCCATGGATCTTGATATTCTCTATGAGGACAGTGACCTGATCTTTGTCAATAAACCCAAGGGCATGGTTGTGCATCCCGCTCCCGGACATTACACCGGCACGCTGGTCAACGGACTGCTGGCTCACTGCGGTGATGAGCTGTCCGGGATCAACGGTGTCATGCGTCCGGGAATTGTACATCGGATCGACATGGACACGACCGGTGTTCTTGTTGTCTGCAAAAACGATTTCAGTCACAACCGTGTGGCCGCACAGCTGGCGGAGCATTCGATTCGTCGGCGCTATCTGGCGATTGTACACGGTGTCTTGGAAGAGGATTCCGGCACCGTAGATCTTCCGATCGGACGTTCCAGAAATAACCGTCTGAAGATGACAGTAGATCAGACCGGCGGTGGGAAGCGGGCCGTGACACACTACCAAGTACTGCAGCGCTTTGAACATTTCACCTATATTGAATGCCGCCTGGAGACCGGGCGCACGCATCAGATTCGTGTTCATATGGCTCAGATGCATCATCCGCTGTTGGGGGATACGCTGTATGGCAATCTGCCTACCCATTTTCATCTGCAGGGACAGACTCTTCACGCGCAGATGCTGGGCCTGATCCACCCGAGAACGGGAGAGTACCTGGAGGTTACAGCGCCTTTGCCGGCTTATTTTTCACATCTTTTGCAGGTTTTGTAAGAATGTGTCCTGATTTCTGAATATTTCGCTTGTTTTTCTCTCTCTTCTGGTTTATAATGTAGGAAGTCCGGAACAATTCCGCTAAAAATATGATATTTCGACATCTAAGAGAGGGGGATATTTCTATATGAATCAGATTATCACCATTGGCCGCGAATTCGGCAGCGGCGGAAAACTGGTCGGTCAGAAACTGGCGGAGCGCCTGAACGTCAAATGCTATGACAAAGAAGATCTGTCCAACGCATCAAAGGTACCCGGCCTGTGTGCAGAGGTCTTTGAAACGCACGACGAAAAACCCATCAATAGTTTTTTCTATTCTTTGGTCATGGACGGCGGTATGGGCGCCAAGGGATTTCACAGTGGATATACGGAGATGCCGCTGAATCAAAAGGTTTTTCTGGCGCAGTTCGAATCCATACAGAATATTGCACGCACGGAGTCATGCGTTATCGTCGGGCGGTGTGCGGATTATGCGCTGGAATCTTTTAAGAATGTGACGAATGTCTTTATCTGTGGAGATCTGGAGGACAAGGTTGTACGAGTTTCCGAGCTCTACCAGATCTCCAAAGAAAAGGCGTTGGATCTGATCACCAAGACAGATAAGAAGCGTGCCAACTATTATAATTATTATTCCAACCGTAAGTGGGGCGTCGCCAGCACGTATGATATCTCGCTGAACAGTACGCGTCTGGGAATCGACGGCTGTGCGGAGATGATTCTTCAGTTTTTGAACCTGAAACGTCCGGAGAAGAATTCAGGAAAATAAAGCGCAGACAGAGCGGCGCTTTATTCTACCGTGACAGATTTTGCCAGATTCCGCGGCTTATCCATGTCATATCCTCTTGCATATGCGGTATAATAAGCCAGCAGCTGCAGAATCACGGCACAGGGGAAGGCGGCAAAGAAGCCATCGCTCACCGGGACTTCAAGATGCACATCGCATACCTCGTCGGAAACGGAGGCGCCCTTTTTTGTGATCAGGATGACGTAAGCATCACGGGCTTTCACTTCCCGTATATTGGAGATCGTCTTTCCGAATACCTTATCCTGCGTCGCCAGAGCGATCACCGGGACATCCTTTTCAATCAGAGCGATGGTTCCGTGCTTTAATTCTCCGGCCGCATAGGCCTCCGCATGGATATAAGATATCTCCTTGAGTTTGAGAGCGCCCTCCAGAGAAAAGGCATAGTCTAATCCACGGCCGATAAAGAACGCATTGTCAGAGAAGGCAATGCGCTCAGCCTGGATGCGTACCTGGTCCGGAATGACATCCAGCATTTCCTGAATGACGTCCGCTGAGGCCAGCAGATGTTCTGTAAATGTCTGAACCTCCTCCTTCGAGGTCAGTTTCCTTGCGTACATCATCCTGGCTGTCAGGAGATAGAGAACCGCCAGCTGTACCATATAGGCCTTGGTGCTGGCAACCGCTATTTCGGGACCTGCATGGGTATAGATTACGTAATCGCTCTCACGGGCAATGGAAGAGCCTTTTACATTGACGATTGAGATGACTGGGGCGCCGCATTCTTTGGCCAGCCTGAGTGCTGCCAGTGTATCGATGGTCTCGCCGGACTGGGAGATGACAACGACCAGCGTCTCAGAATTAATCATGGGCGTATCGTAACGGAACTCGGAGGCAATGGATACCGTGACAGGGATTCGTACTTTCTGCTCCAGAATCGCACGGCCTACCATACCGGCGTACATCGCCGTCCCGCAGGCAATGATCTGAATCTGACGGCAGCCGGCGAGGAGCTCATCCGGGATCTTTTCCTCCTCAAAGTTGGGGATACCATCCCGCAGCCGAGGTTGGACCGTTTTGCGAAATGCCTCCGGCTGTTCGAAGATTTCTTTCAGCATAAAATGTGGATAGCCGTTTTTCTGAGCCGCTTCGATGTCCCAGGAGACGGAGAGAAGCTCCGGTTCTACTGTATTCCCCTCCAGATCTTCCATGAAAATGGAGGTGTCGCGCAGCGTCAGGATATGATATTCCGGCACCACAAAATAGCTCTTCGTATAGGGAATCAGGGCTGTCACATCAGAGGCAATAAAAGATCCTTGCTCTGTAGCTGCTGCGACCATCGGACTGACATTGCGAACTGCAACG
>JAJQDL010000169.1:3818-8919 GCA_021202235.1 Lachnospiraceae bacterium | reverse complement strand
AAGGCACGTTGATTTGCAACGCTTTCGCTCTCATTTTTATATTTCAAATCATCATCCGCAGATGACAATCTGATGTACAGATACAGTTTCATTTCTTAGTGTCACCTTCCATTTCCTCATACGCAGCCTGCAAGACGGAAAAGTCCTGCAGGTACTTGAATACGACCTCGACTCTGCGCTCCCTGCCGACCTGATAGACAAGGATTTTGTCTACCATAGCGACAAGCAGATCACGGTTGAACTCCGTCGCATCCTGCACCGTCTGCATATGTACCAGCCACTCGTTCCGTTCAGACAGAGAACGATTCAACCGGCTCTGTAACGTCTGCAAGTGATTCAGTCGCTTGTTCAGCGCCTGGTATTCATCCTCGTATCTCTTTTTGAAGGAAGTGTAATCTTCCGGCGACAAGATGCCATCTGAGAAATCTTCATAAAGCCGCTCACGTTTGTTCATATACTGATGGATTTTCATCAATACGCTCTTGATCTCGTCTTTATAGCTTACCTGCTGTGCGGTCTCTGTTCCAGATTCCTTCATCTTTTGCGTAAGCATCTGAAAATCGCAGAAATATTTCAGTTGATCTTGCAAGGCATTCCAGACAATGCTTATCAGCCTGTCTTGTGAGATATTGTGAGTAGCGTTACAACGCTTGTATGGATACCTGGGGCACTTGTAATATGCGTGAGCGGCGTCAGAGCCGGAGATGTGTTGCCTGGTAAAGCTCATCCTTGCGCCGCAATCACCGCAGTATACAAAATCAAGTAGAACCGCAGGATTATCCTCCCAAAACTCCTCAAAAGCCTTGTGCCGCTCCTGATACTGTTTCTGGTTCGCTGCCATACGCTCTTTGATTGCATTGAACACTTCTCGGCTGACCAGCGGTTCATGCATATCCGACAGCACCCGCCACTTTGTTTCATCAAATTCATAGGAATAATTGGGCGTGCCAAGATAGAGAGCCGTCGGCATCCTGCCGAACACCAGGTCTCCAGTGTAAGTGGGATTTCGCAAACACTGCTTGATTACCTGGGGAGACCATCGGGATGTCTTGTAGCAGGGTCTCACCGCCAGCCCACGATTGTAACGAATCTGCCCCGGCGAAGGAACTCCTTCGTCGTTCAGTTCCCTGGCAATCTGGCTGATGCCAGCGCCGTCATAGAACTCCTTGAAGATTCTGCGCACCACTGGTGCGGTCTCCGGATCTGGCTCCAGTCGGTAGGCTCTTGTCTCTGACTTCATATAGCCATATGGTATCTGGCTGGGCAAATGTTTCCCGGCCAGCTGCTGGCTATGTACGGCAGTGGATACCTTCCGGGAGATGTCTTTGGAATAGTAGCTGTTGATCAGATTTTTCAGAGGGATGAGCAGGCTCTGTGCCGAACCATCCGTCTCAAAGCTGTCGTAGCTGTCTGTCACTGAGATAAAACGAACCCCCAGGAACGGAAACACATTCTCCAGCAGGTTCCCGGCCTCAATATAATCACGAGAAAACCGGGAGAAATCCTTAATAATGATCGCCTTTACCTTGCCGGAGTGAATGTCATCCAGCATCCGCTGGAACTCCGGGCGGTTTGTGTTCGTTCCTGTCCATCCATTGTCCATATAAACGTCATACAGATGGAGATAGGGGTGATCCTCCAGATACCCACGGCAGATCTCCACCTGGTTTTCGATGGAATCGCCGCCATCGTCCTTGCCGGCGTTCTCTACGGAGAGGCGGGCATAAATCGCTGTCGGCCACTCCAGCACAGGCTCCAGCATCTGTTTTTGGGGCTGCTGGGTCTGCTCCTGATAGGTTTTTCTTTTTCTTCCTGCCATCGGTTATGCCTCCTTTGCCTCTGCGGGGAGAATGTCTGCAAAACGGTCAATATACTGCAAGAGCGAGTGCAGTTCATCCTGATACCGGAAAACCACCTCTAAAGGAGTTCTATGAGGGGGTCAGTTGCGGCCAAATCGCAAGGGAATTGAATGATGAAGGTATACCTTCTCCCGGCCAGATACGATATAACCGTGGCCTGACAGTAAGAGAGTGCTATAAAACGAGCCGCTGGGCAACGACGGGTATCAAGATGATGATCCGAAACCCAACATATACTGGAGACCTTGTGTTTGGCAGAATGCCAACAGCGCTGTATCTTGGAAAGCCGGGCTACCATTTCGAGCATAATGAAACGAAGTGGCGTGTCCTTCCAAATATGCATGAGGCGCTGGTTGACCGTGATGTGTTCTATGAAATCAAAGAGCGGCTGGCCGAGAGCAAAGCGGTTCGTGAAAGCAAAGTGGCATCCTCTGAACAAATCCGCAAGGATAACCCGGCATTGCTTCTGGGATATATTTACTGCGGCGATTGTGGTGGGCGAATGGGGTTTTATCGAACCAGGATGCGAAATTCCACCAATGTTTACTGCGATTACAGATGCACAAGGCGCACCTATGGGCATTGTTTCGCAAGCCACTCGATTCCTCAAAAGAAACTGATTTCCATTGTGTGGGGGGCGATACAGGATCAATTAAGATACTTCTGTATTTTTGAGAAGATGGTTCAACAAATGAAGGCCCAAAACAACGAAACGTCGCAGCAACTCCATTATAAATCAGAGATTCAAAGCATTCTGGTTAAGATTCGTCAGTATATGAGCAAGCGGGAGCGCTTATATGAGGATTTCTCAGATGGAATTTTGTCGCCTGAAGATTATACGACATTCAAAAAACGTTATGAGGATGAATACCAGGCTTTGAACAGGCAGTTAGGTCATTTACAGACCTTGCAGAACCAGTTAAACCGCACTCTTTCAGAACGCAATGAGTGGCTGGTACATATGCAGTCTGTACAGAATGCGACAGAGTTTAACCCGGACTTGCTGGAGGCAATGGTGGATAAGATCCTCGTTTACCAGGATGGCAAGCAGCGCAGAGTTGAAATAGTGTTCAAGTATAAACAGGATTTTTCCGCATTGCAGTCTGCATGTGAAGAATTGGGAGGCACAGAAGAATGAAGCTGTATCTGTACATCAGATTGTCTTCTGCCGATGATGACCTGAAATATAAGAGTGAAAGCGAAAGTATAGCAAATCAACGGACTTTGCTCCGCCATTTTGTCGAAAGCCGAAGGGAGTTTCAGGGCTGGGATGTCGAAGAATTTGTCGATGATGGTTATTCTGGCACCAACGATGATCGTCCTGCTTTTAACCGGATGATAGAGCATTTGAAGGACGGCGACGCCCAACTCGTAATCTGCAAG
The DNA here is from genome assembly GCA_021202235.1 of Lachnospiraceae bacterium. Taxonomy (GTDB): domain Bacteria; phylum Bacillota; class Clostridia; order Lachnospirales; family Lachnospiraceae; genus UBA3305. Next base: position 5,677 of record JAJQDL010000169.1, on the reverse strand, counting down.
GACTTCAGCCGTTTTTTTCGTGACTATACGGAGATTGGTGATTATCTGGAACGCATTTTCCCCTTCCTGGGTGTACGCTTCATTTCTGTCAATGATGGATATGACAGTGATGATTACAAGGGGACTACCGCAGGAATGGAGGTGGTCATGAAGTATATCATCTACTCCTTCTACAGCCGGGATCTTTCGGTGAAGGTAAAAACCGGGCTTGAGATGCAAATGAAACGTGGCTTATTCGTTGGAGCAGTTACGCCGTATGGATATATGAAGAATCCAAGCGATAAGCACCATATGATTCCTGACCCGGAAACAGCTCCTGTTGTTCAACGTATTTTCAAATTGGCGATTGATGGTCATAAGATTGTAGCGATTGCAAGGGAACTCAATAAGGCTAATATAGAGATACCATCGCAATATTTTCGGAGAAAAAACCCGGATTCTAATCGGTACAGACGAACATCTGCTCAAAAAAGCTGGGATGACACAAATATCCGTGTAATCTTAAAACGCTATGAATATACGGGTGCCTGTGTCTACAAAAAGAAAAATTGGAGACGAATTGACAACCCCAAGTCAACAACACAGGATAGGTCAAAACGGCTTATCATACCTGGATGCCATGAAGCACTGGTATCAGTGGAAGATTTTGAACAAGCACAAAATATTTTCAGGAAGAATCCAAAGTGTGGATACCATGCAGAAAAGGATTATCCATTAAGAAGCCTGATTAAATGCGGTGCCTGTGGGCGGGCAATGTTTCGTCATGACCGTTGTAACAGAACTTTCTACAGGTGCAAGCAAGCGTCCTACAATGATGTCTGTCCAAAAGGCGAATTATTCTACGAAGATGATTTGGAAACTGTGGTCATTAACAGCCTCCGCCAGATGCTGACCATACTTGTTGGGAAGATAAATCTGATAGAGGAAGCCAGCCGGAAGACAAAGGGGACAGCGGCCAATTTGGAAGTCTCTCTGCAAGCGGTGGTGAAAAGCATAAAACAAAATAATCTTGCCAGAGTAGAAGGCTATGAGAAGTATTCCGATGGCAAGATCAGCAGAGATGATTTTCTGTCTCTAAAAGATCAGCTGAGCGGTGAGCTGGTCAAACTGAACGAAGAAAAAGAAGCGATAGAGCGCGAACTTGCTGCAATGGAATCCGCAGATGATACGGAATTAGCTGCTTTTGGTAAAGAGGCCGGTCAGTTCCTGAAGGCGGATGAAATTACAAATAAGATGTTACTGTTCTTCATTGAAAGCGTGAAGGTGTATTCTGGTATGAGCATTGAAATTAAGTATCGGTTTTCTGATGAGATTATGAAATTGCTCGCAGACTGATGAAATGAACAATAACAATATGACTCCAGTCAATGCGAAAAGGGCAGCTCACCCATGTGGTGGATGGGCTGCCCTTTCTGCTTGGGTGGGTTCAGGCTGCTCTCATAGAACAGTCAATACTACAAAAAATGGTCGTCGGAGAACCTCAATGGTGTCTTCTGGTCGGCCATTATTTTTTAGTCCTTGGCTAACACGAGCTGATCCACCCTACTATGACAACATCGGCTATGCAGACTTGTCGGACTACTTCTATATCTGGATGCGCCGCAGTCTGAAAAACACTTACCCAGAGCTGTTCCGCACCATGTTAGTGCCTAAAGCGGAGGAGCTGGTTGCTGTAACGTATCGCTTTGATGATAGCAGAGAAAAGGCAAGGAAATTCTTTGAAGATGGAATGCTGTCAGCGTGCAAGCAGCTTTATATCAATGCGTGTGATGAGATACCTGTGACTATCTACTACGCCTACAAGCAGAGCGACACCGACGAGGGCAACCAGACCACTTCCAGCGGCTGGGAGACCATGC
>JAJQDL010000169.1:2617-3808 GCA_021202235.1 Lachnospiraceae bacterium | reverse complement strand
CGGGACTCCATCACCGCCCTGAAGCGGGAGCTGAAGCCCGCCCTGCAAAAGCTCCAGCAGAGCAACATCGCCCCCGTTGACCTGGCCCAGTCCGCCATCGGCCCAGGCATCGGCGTGTTTTCCCGCTACAAGAAGGTGCTGGATGCGGGCGGCTCGGAGATGACGGTGCGCAGCGCCCTGCAAATCATCAATCAGGAGCTGGACCTGTACTTCTCCGGCCAGGACAGCGCCATCGACAGCGACAGCCGCCTGTGCGTGGAGCTGTTCACCCAGTACGCCTACAACACCGTGAAGTTTGGCGATGCGGACATCCTGGCCAGGGCCAAGGGGACCTCCGTGGCGAAGCTGGCGGGGCAGGACATCCTGTACGCCGCCAAGGGCAACGTCCGCCTGCTGACCCGTGAGGAGCTGCCGGAGCAGGTGGACCCCAACGAGACAAACATCTGGAAGCTGACCCAGCAGCTCACCCGTGCCATGGAGACCGGCAGCATCCTCGCCTGCGCCGAACTCCTCGCCCCCATCCTCGGCAGCAACGGGGAGGAGGCCAAGAACCTGGCCTATCGCCTCTACTCCATCTGCGAGCGGAAGAACTGGGCCCAGGAGGCCTACGCCTACAACGCCCTGGTGGTGGCCTGGCCGGAGATTCAGAGCAAGGCGGCGGAGCTGCAGGCGGAGACGCCGAAGCAGTTTGGTATCGCAGGGTACGATTGATTTGTGTAGAACTATGCTTTACATTTGCTGGCGTTTGTGCTATACTGTGGGCAGTAAAACAGAAAGGAAGCGGTAGCATGGCACAAATCAGCATCCGCGTTGAGGACGATGTCAAACGGCAGGCCGAGGAGGTCTGCGCCGATATTGGCCTTTCCCTCTCCTCGGCGATCAACATCTACCTCAAGAAGCTGGGGCGGGAAAAGCGTATTCCCTTTGAGGTCTCTGTAGACCCCTTCTATTCCGAGGAGAATATGGAGCGGCTCAGAAGGTCCATTGCACAGATGGAACGCACCGGCGGCACTGTACACGAGGTAGACCTGAATGATTAAGGCATGGTCCGACGAAGCGTGGGAAGATTTTGAATACTGGACAAAACAGGATAAAAGGACGCTGAAACGAATCCTCCAGTTGATAAAAGATATTGACCGCAATGGTTACGCAGGCATTGCACATCATGAACGGCATAGCGCCGATTAGGAA
>JAJQDL010000169.1:0-2607 GCA_021202235.1 Lachnospiraceae bacterium | reverse complement strand
GGCGGATTGACGAAGCCAACCGCATCGTTTACCGCATTGACGGGGACGTGATAAAAATTGTCCAGTGTGGTTCCCATTACCGGGACAAGTGACAGAAAGAAAGAAGGCAACAATATGCCCAACAATCAGGAACGCATCAACCAGGGGTTTAACATCCTCCGCAGATACCTGGCCGACTGTATCGGCATGGAAATGAGCAAGACGTATGGCCCCAACCGCTGGTGGAGGGAGGTGCGGACGGCGCTCAACGACCAACTGCGGGATCTGCCCACCGATGGGGAATACGGCGACCTGGTGGATTCGCTGGACACCGCGAACTGCCTGCGCCTGTTGGACCGGCGTTGGAGTGAGGTATTCCGCAAAAAGCTCCCCCGCAACTGCCGTACCTGGAGTATAGAGTTGATGGGCGTGCGCAACGATACCGCCCATGTGGGCGGCAAGGATTTCGACAACGATTACACCTGGCGGGCGCTGGACACCATGTCCCGCCTCTGCGAAGCCTTTGACGACGAGGCCGCGGAGGAAATCCGCACCCTGGCCAGAACGATGCTGGAGGGTTCTGCGGTAGGCTCCTTGGCGGGGACGTCTGTGCAGGACGGCGCGTGCGCCGCGCCCGCCAAAAAAGCCACCAGCGAAGGGGTCATGACCCACGAGAAGAACCTCCCCAGCTGGCGCACCATCATGGAACCCCATCCCGACGTCGCCCAGGGCAGATATAAAAACGCGGAATTTGCGGCGAATCTGGCCCAGGTGGCCAAGGGAGAGGGTGCCTTTGAGTACCGTGACCCGGTGGAGTTCTTTGCCCGCACCTATGTGACCGAGGGCATGAAGGGCCTGCTGGTGCAGGCCCTCAAACGGGTCACCGGTCAGGACGGAGAGCCGGTCATTCAGCTGAAAACCGCCTTCGGCGGCGGCAAGACCCACAGTATGCTGGCACTCTACCACCTCCTCCGGGGCAAGGTGCCAGCCAGCAAGCTGGCAGGGGTGCAGCCTGTTCTCGATGAGGCAGGCGTTACGGAGCCGGTCAAGGCCAATGTGGCCGTGCTGGTGGGCACTGCCCTGAACCCTGCGAAAATCCGCCGCCCTCAGGATATGCCCGGCATCACCATCAATACCCTGTGGGGTGAGATGGCCTACCAGCTGGCCAAGTCTGCGGGCAGACCGGAGCTGTACAACTATGTGAAGGAAGCGGACAAAAAGGGGGTTGCCCCAGGCCATGAGGCTCTGCGTCAGCTTTTTGACGACTGCGGCCCCTGCCTGGTCCTGATGGATGAGCTGGTGGCTTACGCCAAGACGATTTATGGGGTCAACGGTCTGCCTGCCGGGTCCTTTGACAATTTTATTAGCTTCATCCAGCAAATTACGGAGGCTGCCACCATCAGCAAGAACAGCCTTGTGGTTGCGTCTATCCCCGAATCGGATATTGAAATCGGCGGCGAGGCCGGCGCCCTGGCGCTGGAGGCCATTGAACACACCTTTGGCCGGATGGAATCCATCTGGAAGCCGGTGGCCGCTACAGAGGGCTTTGAAGTCGTTCGCCGCCGGCTGTTCCTGGACTGCAAGGACCCCGCCGCAAGGGATGCTGTCTGTGAGGCGTTCAGCCGGATGTATCAGGATAATCCCTCCGATTTCCCGGTGCAGGCCCGTGAGGTGGAGTATAAGGAGCGGATGATCTCCTGCTACCCCATCCACCCGGAAGTGTTTGACCACTTGTATGAGGAATGGTCTACTCTTGAGCGGTTCCAGCGCACAAGAGGCGTGCTGCGCCTCATGGCCGCTGTCATTCATGAGCTGTGGATGAACAACGACGCCAGCCCCATGATTATGGCCGGCTCTCTGCCGATGGATGTGCCGACGGTCCGTGACGAGCTGACCCGGTATCTGTCTGAGGAATGGAACGGCATCGTGGATAAGGAGGTGGACGGCAAGAAGCCTGTGCCTTATCTGAAGGATAAGACAACGTCCCGCTATGGTTCTCTGATGGCGTCCCGCAGGCTGGCCAGAACCATTTTCCTCGGCAGTGCGCCCACAGATCGCACTCAGTCCGCCCGTGGTATTGAGAAATCCCGGATTCGTTTCGGCACGATTCAGCCGGACGAAAATATTGCCGTGTTCAACGACGCCCTGAACACCTTGCAGGGCAGTCTGACGTACCTCTATGCGACAAGTGACCGTTATTGGTACGACACCCGCCCGACCCTGCGCAAGACAATGGAGGACAGAGCCACCCAGCTTGCCCTCTCCGATGTGGAGTTTGAAATTGAGCGCAGGTTGAAGGACTGGCGCAAGGAACCGCCCTTTGCGGGCCTGCACATCTGTCCGGCATCGTCTTTGGATGTGCCTGATGAGCAGGCGATTCGCCTGGTCATCCTCGACCCGAAGAAAACCCATCGAAGCAACAGTGCTTCCTCTCCGGCGCTGACAGAATGTGAGAACATTCTGAACAGCCGGGGCAGTTCTCCCCGTATTTATCGGAATATGCTGGTGTTCCTGGCCCCTGACCAGACTGCCATGACTTCACTTATGACTGAGGTTCGTCGCTGGCTGTCATGGCTGTCCCTCCAGGTGTACTAAATCGAGCTGAATGTGGCCGCTGACCAGATTCGG
>JAJQDL010000187.1:345-8973 GCA_021202235.1 Lachnospiraceae bacterium | reverse complement strand
CGCCCTCTCGTCCTACTCTGGCTTCAGATACTGTCCTACCCGTAATTCCCTTGGACCGTAATAGTCCAGGAAACCATTGACCGCCGCGGTGAAGGAATTGACCGTGCTGGCGGAATAGCCCTTCGCCAGCAGCTTCCTCCGCATCTCCTCCAGCGTCCCCCGCCGGATCCGTCGATCCTCCGGCAGGATCTGAATCATCTGCGACAGCTTGCTCCGGTACATTCTGAGGGTTTCCTGTGACCGGCCCTGTTCCCGCAGTGCGTCCAGATAGCGGTCCAGCATCGGCTCGCTGATCGCCAGACTCTCCTCCGTGACCTTCGCCCTGGTCTCCTCCATCCCTCACACTCCCTTCGCAGGGGCGCTCCATCCCCGGTAAACCGCAGACTATCCATTCTGCGGTAAGCTGTGTACAACATAATTTCCATTGCGTGCCATACGGTATCTATTATAGCCTACATACATCGGAATTACAAGGAAATTCACCTCTTTTTTTTGAAACTTTTTTGAACCTTTTCTGTGACAAAGGGTAATGAATTCCGGTCTTTATGAAACATTTATTTTATTGATCGGCATACAACAGGGGCCTGAGGGAATGACGGACACCGCAGGCCTGTTTTCATGCGCCGAATTACATTCTGTCCTGCCGGGAAGCAGTGCGATGGACGCTTATTTTTCACGAGAAAAAATGTGGTTCAAAGAAAAACCGCAGAATGGATAGTCTGCGGTTTTTTCTTTTTCACCCTCCGCAACACGGCCCTGCCATGTCACAGAACCAGCCGCATCTGTTCCAGAATGCGCTCATGGGAAGCGGCGCTGACGGCGACATAGATGCGCGTGGTCTCAATGCGGCTGTGCCCCAGGACGTCTGCCAGGTGCGCGAGGTTTCTCTCAACCGCGTAAAAGCAGCGGGCGAAGAGATGACGCAGATTGTGGGGGAATACCTTATTTCGATCTACGCCCGCCGCCTCGCAGAGCCGTTTCATCTGATGGCAGATGTTGCTCCGGTCCATCGGGCACCCGCTGCGGGTACGGAAGATCACGCCTCCGTCAATGCCCCGGTTTGCGGCATAGTCCCGGAGTCGGCGGCGCAGGTCTTTGGGGAGCAGGACGGTGCGGCTCTTTCCCTACATATGATACTCAGCGCGTCCGACCACCACTGCCTCCACGGTGATATAGGGCAGCTCGCTGATGCGGATGCCGGTGCTGCCCAGCGTCATCATCAGAAGACACAGCCGCTCATCTCCCTGCCTGCGCGCTGCCTCGAGAAGCCTTTTGTACTCGGCTTCCGTCAGTTCCCGCTTCTCCTCCACGAAGGCCGCCCGCTGCACCTTCACGAAATGCACCCGCAGTCCCTCCAGTTCCCGGAACCGGAGATAGGCATTGACGGCGGACAGAACACCGTTGACCGTCTGCGCCTTCCGTTTCTCCATAAGAGCATCCCGCCAGGCCAGGAGCCTCGGCTTCGTCAGCGGCTCCCCGCTCAGCCAGTCCGCTAATCTTCGCAGCGCCGTGCCGTATTTCTGTATCGTGGCGCGCGCCTTTTCATTCAATGCCAGCGCTTCCTCAAATTCCCGGATACGTTTCTCTGTGATGTATTCCATGCTCTTCCTCCCTCGGCCGAAGATCGCAGCCCCGGCACATTTTTCTTATTATCATAGCAAACCGTCTGTGCGGGAAGGAAGTGTGGATTATTTCCCGGATTTCTTTGACTTTTCCCGGGAACGATGCTATGATGTGTGCGATTGTATGCCGCCCTCCGGCGGCCCAAGGAGGATTTCATTTCATGATTACCGTCAGCAACGTGTCCCTGCGCTTCGGCAAGAGCGCGCTCTTTGAAGATGTCAATGTCAAGTTCGTCCCCGGCCACTGCTACGGCCTCATCGGCGCCAACGGAGCCGGGAAGTCCACCTTCCTGCGCATCCTGACCGGGGAGCTGGAGCCCACCAAGGGAGAGGTGATCATCACGCCCGGTGAGCGCCTGTCCTTCCTGAAGCAGGATCATTTCCAGTATGACGAGGAGACGGTTCTGGATACCGTCATGCTGGGGAATCCCCGGCTGATCGAGATCATGCGGGAGAAGGACGCTCTGTATGCCAAGGCCGATTTCACCGAGGAGGACGGCATCCGCGCCAGTGAGCTGGAGGCGGAGTTCGCCGGGATGGACGGCTGGGAGGCAGAGTCCGACGCAGCCTCGCTGTTAAATGGTCTGGGCATCGAGCCGGAGCTCCACTATAAATATATGAAGGAACTGAACGGAAGTGAGAAGGTGAAGGTGCTGCTGGCACAGGCCCTCTTCGGGAATCCGGATATCCTGCTGCTCGACGAGCCGACCAACCATCTGGATCTGGCCGCGATTGCCTGGCTGGAGGAGTTCCTCATCAATTTTGAGAATACTGTCATCGTGGTCTCCCACGACCGCTATTTCCTCAACAAGGTCTGCACGCAGATCGCGGACATCGACTACGGCAAGATTCAGCTCTATGCCGGAAACTATGATTTCTGGTACGAGTCCAGCCAGCTGATGATCCGTCAGATGAAGGAAGCCAATAAGGAGAAGGAAGAGAAGATCAAGGAGCTGCAGGAATTCATCCAGCGGTTCTCCGCCAATGCTTCCAAGTCCAAGCAGGCCACGTCGCGGAAGCGGGCTCTGGAGAAGATTCAGCTGGATGAGATCCGTCCCTCCAGCCGCAAATATCCCTATATCGATTTCCGGCCGGAGCGCTCCATCGGCAACGACGTGCTGGAGGTGAAGAACCTCTCCAAGACTGTGGACGGCATCAAGGTGCTGGACGACATTTCCTTCACACTGACCCGCGAGGACAAGGTCGCCTTCGTCGGCTCGGACGAGCTGGCCAAGACCACGCTGTTCCAGATCCTGACCGGCGAACTGGAGCCGGACGATGGCAGCTACAAATGGGGTGTCACCACCTCTCTGGCGTATTTCCCCAAGGACAATTCAGCGGAATTCCAGAGTGATTACACGATCACCGACTGGCTGACCGGCTACTCGGAGATTAAGGATGTCACCTACGTCCGCGGCTTCCTGGGACGCATGCTCTTCGCCGGAGACGACGGCATGAAGCGGCTGAATGTTCTCTCCGGAGGCGAGCGGGTACGCTGCATGTTCTCGAAGATGATGATCTCGGGCGCCAACTGCCTGATCTTCGACGAGCCCACCAACCACCTGGATATGGAGTCGATCACCGCGCTGAACAACGGACTGATCAAGTTCCCCGGTGTGCTGCTCTTCACCTCGCGCGACCATCAGATCGTGGAGACCACGGCCAACCGCATCATGGAGCTCATCGGCGGCAAGCTGATCGACAAGATCACCTCCTACGACGAATACCTGGCCAGCGATGAGATGGCCATGAAGCGACAGGTCTATACGGCGGCTTCGGTAGAGGATAACTGATCCTATAGAAATAAAAACAGCTCCTATTCCCTTTATTGACTGGGAATAAGAGCTGTTTTTTTATTTACAGGAAATCCCGGATCCGTTTGCTGCGCACGGGGTTGCGCAGCTTCCGCAGGGCCTTGGCCTCGATCTGACGGATACGCTCACGGGTAACATTAAATTCCTTGCCGACCTCCTCGAGGGTGCGCGGATGTCCATCCTCCAGACCGAAGCGAAGGATGACCACCTGCTTCTCGCGATCCTTCAGGTCGTCCAGAAGAACGTCGATGTGCTCGCGGAGCATGACTGACTCCACGTTGCCTTCCGGCGTAACGGCATTGCTGTCCGCCACGAAGTCGCCCAGGTTGGAGTCGTCCTCCTCGCCGATGGGCGTCTCCAGGGAAGCCGGTTCACGGGCGATCTGCATGATCTCCATGACCTTCTCCTCTGTCATATCCAGTGCCTGCGCCAGCTCCGCCGTCGAGGGCTCATAACCCAGCTCCAGCGTCAGCTTCCGCTGCATCTTGGACATCTTGTTAATCGTCTCCACCATATGCACCGGCACCCGGATCGTCCGGGCCTGATCGGCCAGCGCCCGTGTCACCGACTGACGAATCCACCAGGTGGCATATGTACTCAGCTTGTATCCCTTGGTGTAATCGAACTTCTCCACGCCCTTGATCAGACCCAGATTGCCCTCCTGTACCAGATCCAGGAAGCTCATACCGCGGCCGGTGTAGCGCTTGGCGATACTGACCACCAGACGCAGGTTCGCCTCAATGAGCCGCTCTTTGGCCCGCTCATCGCCCTCGGACTTTCGCTTGGCCAGCTCCAGCTCCTCCTCGGCCGTCAGAAGAGGCACCGTACCGATCTCTTTCAGATACATACGAACCGGATCCTCCGTGCCGATACCGTCCAGCAGATCGATGGCATCGAGGTCGATCTCCTCTTCTTCCTCATCATTCGCGGAGAAGTTGTCATCGTCGTCCTCCAGGACCATCTCCTCGACGGCGGTAGGCTCATCAGTCATAACCCGCAATACATCGATATTCTTACTCTCCAGGTAATTGTAGACGCTCTCCATCTGCTCTGCATCCAGCTTCACTCCCTTGAAGAAGTCGTTGATATCATTGATGTCCAACGCATTATGCTTGGATTTGCCCAATTCCACCAGCTTGTCCAACTGCTTCAAAAAATTGTCTTTCTCCACTGCGCGCCTCTCTCCCCATATTAAAAATCGTATCTTAAAGAGACATTATAGCCTTTATTTCACCAAATGTAAACAGGAAAAATCCTTTTTTCACAGGATTTTTTCATATTTTCTCCGATATTTCCGCACTCTCCGCAGGCTTCGCCGCGCTTTCTGACCGTTTTCCGGCCGCCGCGGCCTCCGGCTTTCTCATGATCCGGATGGAACGCCGGAGGACCTCCACCTTCACTTCTGTGAAGGAACCGGCAAATTCTCCGTCCTTCACCCAGTCGACCGGCGCCTCACTGAAGAAATGCAGGCAGTCCGCCTTGCGGCGGATCACCAGATTCGACCGGACATCCGGTGAGAGCAGCGCCGTCACGGCCTCGCCCCAGCCCACGATGTCTGTCGGCATCCGGATCAGCGTCACCTCGAAAAGCCCGTCGTCCATCTCGATGTTCGTCCCCCAGATGCCGGACATCCCGGCCACCCGGTTGGAATTGCTGACAAAGCCGCAGAGAAAATCCGAATCAAAGATCTCCTCGCCAATCTCCGCACGAACATGGCAGGGTTTCAGATCCATAAGCTCTTTAGCCGCCTCCATGATGTAGGCTGTATGCCCCAGCTGCCGTTTCAGCGCCTGAGACGTGGCATAGGAGACCTCCGTGAAAGCCCCGAAGCCGACCAGATAGCAGAACCAGGCATCATTGACCCTTCCAACATCAATAGGAGACAGATCGCCGCTGATTGCCACCTGCGCCGCGTCCAGGATTCGCGCCGGCAGCTTCAGGCTGTGTGCGAAATCATTCGTCGTCCCGGTGGAAATATATCCCAGCTCCGGCCGTTTCTCCGGCGGAAGCTGCATCAGACCGTTGACCGTTTCGTCCAGGGTTCCGTCGCCGCCGGTGCAGATCACCCGGTCCACATGGGCGCCGCGCCGTTTGGCCGCGGCGGTGGCATCCCCTGCCCCCTGGGTGATGTACACCTCTACACGGTAACCGGCCTTCACGCAGAGGTCCAGAACATCTGCCAGTTTGTTTTTTATCTGTCCCTTCCCGGCATGCGGGTTGACAATCACCAGCAATCTTTTCATCTATTCCCTCCTATTGTCCGTTCCTGTATAAGCATCATTGCATATGAGCGGCATAGGCGCGAAATGCCGCCGGAAGAGGATACTCCCTCCGGATCGTTTCCGCCTCCTCGAAGAACCACTCCCCCGGAAGCTCTTCTGTCAGGTCGATACGCCACCCCTTCATATGCCATTCGATATGTGAAAATATATGCCGTGCCTCCGGCAGCTCCGTCAGCTCACCGTCCCCCGGCCCTTCCGCCATCCAGGCTTCCATTTCCGCCCGGCTGCGTTTCCCGGGAAGCCAGGGCAGCTCATACATCCCGGCGAGCAGGCCTTCCGCCGGACGTCTGCGAATCGCATAACGGCTCCTGCAGGAAAGCACGAGGATCGTCTTCTCCTCCACGGCCCGGGCTTTTTTCATTGGCCGCACCGGATACGCCTCCGGATCCCCCTGCTTCCGCGCGAGACAGTGCGATGCCAGCGGACAGGACGTGCACAGAGGCCGCCCGCCCGGGATACACACCGTCTCGCCCAGTTCCATGATCGCCTGGTTGAAGGCTCCCGCCTGTCCCGGCGGCAGGATCGCCTGAATCCGCTCCTCCGTGCGCCGCCGCACCGAGGCCCGGGAGATATCGGAGTCATCGGCCAGGTAGCGCATCATCACCCGGAAGACATTTCCGTCTACGGCCGGCACGGAGAGTCCCAGGGCGATGGAGCCGATCGCACCCGCCGTGTAAGGGCCGACGCCCGGCAGCGAGCGCAGTTCCTCATACGTCCGCGGCAGCTCTCCGCCATACTCATCGCGGCAGACCCGGGCTGCACGCATCAGATTTCTGGCCCGGCTGTAATATCCCAGCCCCTCCCACAGCTTCAGCACACGAGTCTCCTCCGCATTTGCCAGAGCGTTCACATCGGGGAAAGCGGCCAGGAAACGTTCATAGTACCCGCGGACCACCTCGATCCGCGTCTGCTGCAGCATGATCTCGGAGATCCACACCCGATAGGGGGAGGGAGAGACGCGCCAGGGGAGCTCCCGCCGCACCGATGCATACCAGGTCAGAAGAGGCTCCGGCATCGCCGCCATCCTCCGGCTGATCTCCCTCTCCGCTGTGTCATGGTTCTTCTCTTCCATCAAAACCTCCGTCCATTCCTTTTAATGATACCATACGTGTCAAACACTGTCCATTGACAAAGAAACGCCCATCGGTTTCCCGACAGGCGCTTAAAATCTTTTTTACATCAGGTGCAGCTTCCGTGCGAGGCGGAGCAGAGTGCCGCCTTTGGGAATCTTCTGCAGTTCATCCTCGCCCACGGCGCCGGTCCTCAGAATCATAATGAAATACACGAGGACAGCCAGCACGATGGCGATCGCCGCGGAAATCACGTTACTCCTGCACAGCGAGTAGCAGGCCTCGTAGCTGCCCCAGGCCACGGCTCCCATGACCACCGCCGACAGGATCGGCAGCAGAAAGGTACTCATGTATTCCTGCCGGTACGACAGGCTCTTCCGCACCGACCACTGATTGAGCAGACACATGGTAAAGGAATAGACGATGGCCGCAAAGACGATGCAGTACTGATTCCAGTCTGTAAAGAGCAGAAGGGGCACCAGGACGACCGTCTGCACCACCAGCGCAATGGCCGCATGAATGACCGGCCGGTTGACCTGCCCGATCCCCTGCAGCACTGCATTGGTCAGGGTAGAGAGAGAATAGAACACCACGGTGATGCTGGACGCGCGCAGCAGAGACGCGGCCGTATCCAGCGATTCCGGCTGAGGGAAGAGCAGCGCGGTGATGGGTCTCGCCAGCACCGCCAGCCCCACAGCGGCCGGGATCGCGATCAGCATCGTCGTCTGCACTGCAGCCGCCACCTCGTCGCGAGTCCCCTGCACATCCTTCGTGGCGTAGGTTCCCGAGATGGAGGGGATCATCGCCGCCGACATTGCCGAAGCAATGGCGATGGGGATATTTACAATGACCACGGCCTTCCCGGAGTAGATTCCGTACATGGTGGCCGCTTCCGAAGAAGTATAATGCTTTACCAGAAGCATGATCCGCACATAAATGGTCTGGTTCAGAGAGGTACTCAGGTTATAAATAAAGGTACTGAGGATAAAGGGCGTCACCATCATCACGATGAGCTTGAGCCCCTCTCCGGTGGAGAGTACATGCGCTTCCTGGTCCCCGTTCACCTTCCGCAGGATCTGTTTGCGGTTCATCATGTACATGCCGTACATGAACAGCAGAGCGATCAGAACGCCCGCGCCGGTACCCATGGCGCTTCCCGTGGCGCCGCGAATGGCTTTCGTCGTGGAATCCGCCCCCGCTGCCGCGGTCTGGATCAGGAGCCAGGCAGCGAAGACGCTGACCACCGCGTTGATGATCTGTTCCAGAATCTGTGAGAGAGAGGTCTGTATCATGGTCTGATGTGCCTGAAAATAGCCCCGCAGCACTCCCAGCAGACCGGAGAAGAAGATCGTCGGAACAAAGACCCGCAGCACACTGACCGTGTTGGCATCCACCAGTACCCCGGCGAAGACAAAGGTGAACAGGCTTGCCACGCCGCCCACGATCACCACATAAATCAGCGCACACTGAAAAATCCGGTGCGCATTTTTATATTCCCGGAGGGCCAGCCGCTGAGCGATGACCTTGGAGACCGCGGAGGGAATGCTGTAGGAAGCCAGCAGCAGAATGATCGTGTAAATATTGTAGGCCATACTGTAATAGCCGTTTCCCTCATCCCCGATGATACTGGTCAGAGGCTTCCGGTACAGGATGCCGATGATGCGGACGAGGATGCCGGCGATTGCCAGGATGCTTCCCTGCATGATGAAGCCGTTCCGCTTATTTTCTTGGTTCATGACGAATCAGATCCTCCTCATTCGTTACAGTTTTCTTCTTCAAAGGGCCGGATAAAAAGTCCGTTGCAAAGCTTCGGTTCAAACCAAGTCGATTTGGGCGGCAT
>JAJQDL010000187.1:0-335 GCA_021202235.1 Lachnospiraceae bacterium | reverse complement strand
GCCAGAAGCTCCTCCATCGAAGTAGGATGCAGCAGGAAGCCGACGCGATCCCGCTTCCGGCATTTTTCCTCCACCGCCTGGGGCTGCTTCAGCCCTCCGATAAATTCCAGCCGACTGTCATTTCGCACATTTCCGATTCCCAGGATCGGCCGCAGGATGCGGTTTCCCAGCACCGCCACGTCCAGGCTGTCGGGAACCTCCTGCGGACGCAGCTCTTCCTGCAGCGTCAGCCGCCGCCACCGACCGGCCAGATACAGACCGAACTGTCCCCGACACGTCGGGATTGCTTCCTGTCGGCCTGCGCACTCCTCCAACCGGAAGGAACGCGCCACCTG
>JAJQDL010000168.1:8400-46731 GCA_021202235.1 Lachnospiraceae bacterium | reverse complement strand
TAATAATTGTTTTTTACGTAAGTCTGTGAGTTATTTTCGTTGTCAGAGAGTTTGTGCGGGGACCTTGACAGAGGGCTGTCGGCACTTTACACTGAGCGTGTGCTGTGAACAGAAAGTATGGGAGGAGCCATGGGTAAGGACAGTATTAAACTGATCGCCAGCAATAAGAAGGCGAGACATGATTATTTTATCGAGCAGACCTATGAGGCCGGTATCTCTCTGGTGGGGACGGAGGTTAAGTCCCTGCGCATGGGAAAATGCAGCCTGAAGGAGTCCTTCATCCGTGAAGATCATGGAGAGCTGATCATTTACGGGATGAATATCAGCCCGTATGAAAAGGGAAATATTTTCAACAAGGATCCCCTGCGGCCGCGCAAGCTGCTGCTGCACCGGTATGAGATCAATAAGATCGCCGGGGGCGTGTCTGCGAAGGGATACACCATCGTCCCGCTGCGGGTGTATTTCAAGGGAAGCCTGGTGAAGGTGGAGATCGGTCTGGCGAAGGGCAAGAAGCTCTACGATAAACGGGCAGATATGGCCAAACGCGATATGAAGCGGGAGGCCGAGCGGGATTTCAAGGTAAAGGTTTCTGGATGAGAAAATGTCCAGAGACCATTCACAGCAGATTCTATTTTTATAAAACATGAGTAAGTAGCGCAATTTTTGGTAAAAAATGCGCGGATTACGAATCTTTTAGGGCGCTAAGCGGACATCTGACGGATGTCCGCTTAGCGCCGACCGAAGTGGAGCGGAGAAGCGAGAGCACCTTAGCGTGTAGCAATCCGTGTATCAAGGCGAAAAATGTTGAATTCTCAATGTTTTTCGCCTTTTACGTTGAGATTCAAAACGTCATGTTGTACGTTGTAGGACACACAGGACGAACCCATGTCGGTTACGATAAAGGGATTGAAAAATAATGAAATAAATAATCAAATGAAAGTCCCAATAAAAGGCTTGCAATCCTTCTGTTGTACGGTTATAATTGGGAATTAGATATGCCTAATATTAGATATGCTCAACAGATAAAAATTAGGAAGGTCAAATTACTTCCGAGAAATTTTTGTTAGGTGTTGCAATTTGACATAAAAGAAGGAAGTCGCAACCAGAGGAGGAAACGATGGAAAAGATGCATTTTCAGACAATTACAGAGATGTTCGATCGATCAGGACAGATTTATGAAGATAAAATTTTGCACTTTTGGAGCGATTTCCATGATGAGGAGACAGTCACATACGGGGAATTGAATCATCAGGCGAAAAAGCTGGCACAGGCTCTCATACATCGAGGAGTACATAAGGATGACAAAGTTATGCTGCAACTGGCGGCTCCCGGGATGTATGTGAGGTCGTTTTGGGGGCTTCAGTATTGTGGAGCTGTTCCTATGGCACTGCCTTTTGCTATGGCTGATCACACCGGAAAAGAAGTGATGGATAAGCAGCTCAATATCTGCCGGAACATGGATCAACTGTATATACTGGTGCCGGAAAAATATCGGGAGGAATATCTTTCTGTTACGACTCCTTTTCCTTACGTAACGATTCTTGTCTATGAGGATCTCGAGAGGGAGGAGGCGTTGATGCAGGATTTGGGAACGCAGCTTCCGGCACTCGATCGAAATGATACTTGTTGTATCCTGTTTTCGTCCGGCAGCACGGATTCTCCCAAGGGTGTGGTATTGGCACAGAAAACCATGACTGCTTCAATTTGCGGAGCCCTGAAAATTATTGATTATACGGAGAGGGAAAACAGTCTGAGCTGGCTGCCTCTGACTCATGCCTTTGGATTTATAGGATTTCATCTTTTGCCAATGGTTTGTGGAGCAAACCAGCACATCATGCCTCCGCGCCTGTTTATCGAGCATCCGCGTTGGTTCCTTGAACAGGTGAGCCGACAGAAGATTACCGTCTTCGGGGCAATGAATTTTGCACTGAAATTATTGCAGGCAAGTGTCTCTGAGGAGGAGCTGAGTGGATTGGATTTGTCTGCTGTCAAACATCTGTTTCTGGGTGCGGAGCCAATCAATGCAGATCTGGCCAAAAGGTTTGCAGTATATTTCCGTGGGGCAGGATTGCCCATGGAAGCAATGCGCCCGATCTATGGCCTATCAGAGTCAGCTTTCGCGATAGCCTGTGCCAAATCCGGGCAGCCTTTCCGCGTTGACTGTCTGGATGTGAGGAAACTGGCGGAAAACCATGCGGTTCCTGTAGCGGAAGAGGATGAGAACTGTGTAAAATATGTTTCTGTCGGAATGCCGATCGTGGGACTGAAGGTTCTTGTTGTCGGGGAGAATGGAAAAATCCTTCCGGAAGGAGAGATTGGAGAGCTCTGCTATGCGGGAGAATGCATCAGTGAACGTTACTATTTCGAGGAAACTGAATCGAAAAAGAAAATGGTGGGAAAATATCTGGCTTCGGGAGATATGGGGTACCTTTCCCGGGGGGAGATCATTCTCACCGGTCGAAAGAAAGACATTATCTTTATCCATGGACAGAATTATTATCCGCTTGATATAGAAGGCCGTATCGGTCGTGTGGCTCCGGAATTTGCAGATCGGGTTGTTGCAACGCAGATCTATGATCGGGACAATGAGCCGGAGCTGGTTCTTTTTGTTGCGTTTACGGGAGAGGTCACGGAATTTGTACAGGAAATCAGACATCTTGATCAGATTATTAAGCGTGAGCAGTTTCTTCCATTTAACTACTATCTGCCGATTGAAGCAATTCCTAAGACAGCCACGGGGAAAATCCGTCGGACACAGTTGATTGATGCGTACCGGGAAGGAGCATTTGAGGAAGTTATTGCACAGATACAACGGGAGATTCAAAAGGAGAAGGTTCCGGGGCAGAAGGAGAATATTCCTGGATTGAGCGAACTGTGGAGGAGAGTAATCTGCGCGGAAGATGCTGAAAAAGGAACGGGAAGCAGTAATTTTTTTGAGGCAGGTGGAGACTCGGTCCGGCTTTTGCAGCTTTCTGCCAGACTTCGGGAAGTCTATGGAATTGAAATCTCCTTGCGAGAGCTTTTGCAGGCATCCGATGAGAAAGCTTTCTTTGAGATAGTGGAGAAGCATCAAAAGGAGAGTGCGCTTTCTGAAGATGTTCATGTGGCGCCAGATCCAGAACACAGAGAAGAAACATTTGGGCTTACGGACATTCAGCTGGCCTACCTGATAGGGCGTGATGAGGCATTCGATATGGGAGGCACATCGACACATGGCTACTATGAGTATAAGGTCGATTTCGATCTGCCGCGCTTTGAACGGGCCTTGAATCGGGTGATACAAAACCAGGATAATCTGCGTCTGGTCATTTCAAAAGACCGTACGCAGAGAATTCTGCCGACGGTTCCCTGGTATCATATTGAGGTGATTGACGGACGCTCTATGAGTGAGGAAGAACAGATGCAGGTGCGTCTGGAGGAAAGAGCGCGTATGTCGCATGCGATTTTTGAAACAGAAAGATGGCCGCTCTTTGAATTTCGATGCCTGCGGATCAATGAACGGGAAAGCTATCTTTTCTTTGGCATTGATCTGTTGATTATGGACGCCAGCAGTATCCAGATGTTTCAGGAAATGCTGCTGGAGTGCTATGATAATCCCAACAGAGAACTTACGCCGTTGACGTTTTCATTTCGTGATTTCGTGCAGGGCGTATCGAAGCTGAAGGAAAGTGATAGATATCGGGAGGACAGGGAGTACTGGAGGCAGAGAATCTCTGATATACCCCCGGCTCCGAAGCTGCCTCTGAGGAAGGACACAACGGAGGTTAGGGAGGTCCGCTTCTCCAGACTAAACATGGAGGTTACGCCTGCACGGGTTGAAGAGCTGCGCCGTATGGCGGCGAGCAATGGAATCTCTCTGTCTGCGGTTATCTGTACAGCGTTTGCTCTGGCGCTTTCATTTTACAGTAATCAGCAGAGATGTACTTTGAATGTGACTGTTTTCAATAAATATGATTTCCACCCGGATCTGGAACGCATGATGGGGGATTTTACCTCTACGATACTGCTTCCCTTCGATTTTCAGCCGGGGGCTCGGGTGAAGAACATATTCTGCGCCATACAAAATGAGATTCTTCAGGGATTAGAGCACAGAACCTACAGTGGCGTTGAATTTCTGCGTGATTTGAAGAGGGAGAAGGGAGACGGAAACAGGGCGCTGATGCCTGTGGTGTTTACGAGTACATTGGATCGGGCGCCGAAGGATGTACGTGGGCTGGGGGATCTTCTTTACAGTATCAGTCAGACATCGCAGGTTTATCTGGACTGTCAGGCAACAGAAAAGGAAGGCACGGTCGTTGTAACCTGGGATTATATTGATGAGCTTCTGGATGAGCGGCTCATGGCTTCCATGTTTGAGCGGTTTGGGGATAATCTTATGGGATTGAGGGAGGAGGCTGACGCAGGAGCCTATTTTGACCTGAATAGCAGAGACAGAGAACAACTGGATGCTTATAACAGGACGGAACAGCCGATCCCGGAGAGAACTCTGTATGGAATGTTTCAGGAAACTGCCGGGAGATGCCCGGATCGTATTGCGGTCGTAGATGCGGAAGGGAGCTATACATATGAAGAACTGCGCAAAGAGTCTGATCGTACGGCTGCCTGGCTGAGGAAAAGGGGCGTACAGCCGGGAGACCGGGTGGCCGTTATGGGACACCGCCGGAAAGAGACTGTGGCTCACATCCTGGGTGTTCTGAAGCTGGGGGCGGCTTATGTACCTGTTGATCCAGAGAATCCCCCGGCGCGTCAGCAGGAGATCCTGGAAGATGCCGGATGCAGGACCGTGCTTTTCGATGTCGTAGAGCCGGATGTCGATGAGTGTGTTCCCGCGCCTGCGGATGATCCGGCCCGCGTGGCCTATGTAATTTATACCTCTGGAACAACCGGGAAACCGAAAGGGGTTGTGATCACGAACAAAGCGGCTGCGAATACGGTTCAGGATGTGAACCGTCGCTATGGGGTCGTGAAAGAGGACTGCCTGATTGGCCTGTCGTCATTTTGCTTTGATCTTTCGGCATATGATATTTTTGGCAGCCTTGCGGCTGGTGCGAGGCTGGTTGTAGTACATGATTCGCGGGATATCCGAAGCGTTGCAGAGACCGTTGAAAGAGAAGGCGTCACGATATGGAATTCTGTGCCGGCCTTTATGCAGATGTATGCGGAAGAACTTGAGAGAACAGAGGAAAGGAGCTTCGCGAATTTCCATGATGTAGAGGTCGATGCAAAAGATAATCGGCTGCGGCTATGTATCTTGAGTGGGGATAAGATTCCGCTTTCTTTGCCGGACAGGGTACGAGCCTGTATTCCGGGCGTGGAGCTTGTTAGTATGGGGGGAGCTACAGAAGCATCGATCTGGTCCATCTTTTATCCGATTGGCGAGATTTTGCCGTCGTGGAAGACGATTCCTTATGGCAGGCCGCTGGCTAATCAGACTTTCTTTGTGATGGGGTTCCATGGGAAGCCCTGCCCTCCCGGGGTGTCGGGCGAACTTCTGTTTGGCGGAGCCGGTGTGGCACAGGAAGATCTGCATCGACCGGACCTGAATCAGACCGCTTTTGTTTGCCGGGAGGAATACGGGAAATTATATCGGACCGGAGACCTTGGCGTATTCCGGGAAGATGACAGAGGATTTTTCATCGAATTTCTGGGGCGGAAAGATACGCAGATTAAGATTCGGGGCCATCGTATAGAGCTTGGTGAGATCGAGAGCGCTTTTTCTCGTCTGGAGTATGTGGCGGAAGCAGCTGTTATAGTTCGGGAAATCGCAGAGGGGACGAAAAGCCTGGTTGCTTTTGTAAAACTGCGCCATGATATTGGGGAGGAAGAGATCAGAAAAGGACTGGCTGTCTATCTCCCGGCTTATATGATTCCGGTTAGAATTGTCCGGCTCTCAGATCTTCCCAGAACGGCCAATGGGAAGACTGACCGGAAGAAGCTGGCGCAGATAAAGCTGACAGAGTACACGGAGGATCTGACCAGATCGACAGGCAGGATAGAAAAAACTCTGAGGAAGATCTGGAAAAAGGTACTTGGTGTGGAACCCGGAAATTCGCAGAATTTCTATGACCTGGGTGGCGATTCTATTCGCCTGTTTGCCATGATCGACCAGGCGGAGAGAGCTTTTGGAATTCGTATTCCCAGGAATCGGTACTTTACTTTTGAAACGGTGGCTGAGATGGGAGAATTGGTGGAAGAGCTGACGAGAAACGGGGACAAATGAAGCAATGGGAAGAATGAAGTTTGACCTGGCGACAAATTTTGATGAGGAGCTGCTGCAGTATCTGGAAAAGGTAGATCAGAAGCAGCAGGTGATCAGTCTGTTCGGAAAATTGAAGTCGGATCCTGTGGGCGGAGGGCGCGCTTCGGTCGCATTGTCGGACGTTTCGCTGGAACAGATTGAACAGTATAACCGCCGCTGCCAGGCAATGGGAATTCATTTGAATTATTTGCTGAATCCGCTGACATTAAACAATCAGGATGTTGTAGCACAGGAGCACAGAGAACTGATGAAATTTGTCGGGATTCTCCGGGATATAGGAATAGAATGGATTACGGTCTGTTCTCCCTATCTGCTTAATCTGGTAAAAAAACAGTTTCCGCATATGAAAGTGACTGTTGGCGTGTATGCGTATGTTGGATCCCTTTCGAAAGCAAAGAGTTGGATCGATATGGGGGCGGATGAAATCACGCTGACGGAATCATGTACGAGGAACTTCGCATTCCTGGAGAGAATTCTGAAAATGTATTGCAAACGGGAGGTAAACTTTCGACTGATTGCAAACAATGGCTGTCTCCATGAATGCCCCTATGCGTTGAATCATGCAGGCACTGTTTCCGCATCCAGCCGCAGCGGAGATTCTTCGAGAAGGGGGTATTATGATGTCAGTCTGGTCGGCTGCTACAGCAGAAAGCTGAGCAAACCGGCTAATATGATTGCTTCGGACTGGATTCGTCCGGAGGATCTGCATTTCTATGAGGAATTGTGTGAAAAGACCGGAAACAATCGCCTGATTATTAAACTGGTTGAAAGAACGAAGAGTACGAAATTCCTGAAAAATGTGCTGGACGCATATTTGCAGGAAAAATATGAGAGAAACCTTCTTGATTTGATGAACTGGATCGGGAATGACACAGAGAATCGGAAGCTTGATCTGTCCGGGTATATGGAAGCTCTTCGAAAAGGAGAACTCGACGGGAAAACACTGATTCAGTATTCTTCATTCCTTCAGTTGCCGGATCTGTATATTGATAACAAGAAACTGGATGGATTTATGGAGCATTTCATTCATAACTATGCGTGTGATAGAAAAAGCTGCTGGCTGGAAGAAGGGATGCCGGAGGAAGGCAGAGAAGAGTACTGCTTTTATTGCCGTGAGTGGGCGAAAAGGGTTGTGTCAGTGCCGCAGGGGAAAGAATATGAACGATGGCTGAGGAATGCCGACGAACTGAAAGAGAGCTTCAACAACAGCCGCCTCTTCCCGGGTGGCTCAGGCGTGTGAACGCGTATCTTTTCCGGGAACTGAACCGGATGGATGAGGTGCTCTGTGAGTATGCAATGCAACTCCTGCCGATGGAGCGGCAGCTGCGCATTGCCAGGTATCAGCACCTGGACAGCCGCAGACAGAGCCTGGCGGCCTGCCTGCTTCTCTGGTATGGACAGCGTGAACAGTATGGTCGTCTGTGGCGGGAAGCCTGGCTGCGGAATCCGTATGGGAAACCGTATTACATCACGGGGCCGCAGTTTAGTCTCAGCCACAGGGGAGAATACATTTTTTGTGCGGTTGGAGAAAAACCGGTTGGAGTGGATGTTGAAAAGAAATTTCCTCCCTCTATGTGTCAAATGGATCTTTTTCTGTCGAAAGCAGAGAAGGCGTTCCTTTCCCGGAGTGCGGACAGGGGGGCGGCATTGGCTTCGTTCTGGTCTCTGAAAGAAGCCTACGGGAAATATTGCGGTTGTGGTCTGAATTATGAGGTTGAGGCGACCGGATTTGAAGGCTGGATCGGATCCTGCGGCTGGGATGGTCATCTGTGGCATTACCAGAGCATGGAGGGAGATTATTCCATCGCGTTGTGTGGAGAGGAGCCTGCACGGATAAAAGAAGTGAAGATGAAGCATCTGAAAGAGCTTGTAGATACGATGAAAGAGGAGGGGGAGGATGGCGCGAAGTAAAGATTATCAGATTGTGTCTGATATCTGGAAAAATGTCCTGAATACGGAGGAGCTTGCGGAGACGGACTCTTTTTTTGACAGGAATGGGAATTCTCTTCAGGCAGTCATTATGCTTGAAATGGTGAGACAGGCGACGGGCGGTGCGTTTACGATTCAGGACATTTATACACACGAGACACTCGGGGAATTTGCAGCTTTGGCTGAGGCCCGCTCGGAGCGGCCGACGCTGGAAGTTGAGGGAGAAGCTGATACATTTATTGAAGATACACATATCCCCCTTCAGAGCGAGTCGGTCCGGAAGAGTTTTGAAATCTATAACAGTAATGCCCAGAATCCGGTGGAAAAGCAGTATCGGATGCTGCGCTTCCAGAAATATTTTATGAACCAGAGCGGGGCGGACTATCTTACGGTTCTGTCGACAAAGATCCACATACGACATGCAGAGAATGTGGATCAGATTATAACGGCACTGAGACATCTTGTGAAGGAACAAGAAGCCCTTCGTACAGGTCGCGTAGGGGAAAATACATTGGCAGTATTTTGTGCAGAGCCCTGGAATATTCCGGTTTTAAAGAAGTGTGAACTGGAGAACGACTGGAATGAAGTGCTGGAGGGGCTGTCACAGGCCCGCAATGAGGAGGCTCTTTTTGGGGAGGGGAAGCTGCTTGCCAAACTCCTCGTTCTGGAATATTCAGAAGAAGAGTATGAAGTGCGCGTATATGCTCATCATGGGATATGGGATCGCATGTCCCATCTGGTTGTATCGGAACGTCTGGCAGGGATCCTTAGCGGGGAACGGGAAAAACCAGACGGGATTATGCCATACAGTCGTTATGTCGACTCGCAAAGAGCGAATCCTGAGCGTATCCTTCGCTTTTACGCGGGATTCTGCCGGAGGATACTCAGGCCGTTTTGCTGTTATGCAGCCATGATCCGACGTTGGCGGAATTATAGTGTCACAGTCTGCTGGAAGCCGGAGAAAGAGTATCTGCAAAGATTCAAAGATGAACCGATACAGATGAATCTGGAATTGTATGCGCAGTGGCTGGAACGGATGACAGGATATCGGGGAGATGTGCCATTTGCGGTGATTACAGGGGGAAGGAACCATGAGAACGCAAACACCTTAGGAATGTGGCTGAACACAATTCCGTCCGTACGATATGCCGACAGGGGGAATATCGTCACATATGACGGTGACACCGATTTTTCAGGGGCTGCGGAAAAGATTCTGGCCTATGAGATGGTACCAATCCCACTGTTTCGTTTCCTGGCACATTGCCTTCCTATTGTAAATTATGTTGGCATGTTTCCGGATTATCAGGAGGCGGGGAGAGAATACCTGAAGATTGTAGATCTTTCGGCCCCGGAAACAGAAATCAGGGAGGTTACGGCACTTGGAGAGAATGTACTGGAAAATCGCCTGACGACATTCGTATCGGGAGATTATATTCACTGTACCATGCAGGTGTACGCTGACTCAGAAAAGACAGTGCGTCAGACAATGCGGGAAATGTTGGAGATCAGGGTGTGAGGAGAATCGGTTATGAATGCGGGTAAGGAGAGTTGTTGGATAGCCCACGGTATTGTCAGAGAATCGGCACGGTTTCATCTTGTGTGTTTTCCCTTTGCGGGAGGAACCGCGGCAGATTTTGCGGCATGGAAAGAATACCTGCCCCGGGAGTACAGTGTGTATCCGGTATTGTATCCGATGAGAGAGCGAAGAAGTGGGGAGTATATGCCAGAAAAGATGGAAAAGTTGGCGGAATGCTTCGTTCGGGAAAATATGTCCATCTTCGAGAAACCGTTTGTGATATTCGGGCAATGTACGGGATGCCTGATCGCATATGAGGTCTGCCGATATTTATGGGAACATTGCAGAAAAGAGCCGCTTTTATTCGTTGCGTCGGGGAGCGCTTCGCCACACGTAAGAATTGTCGAAGAACAGAAGGAAGAAATATGCGACCAATGGCTGCTGGAAATGCTTTTGCGGGAGGGAAGACTGACAGAAGAGGCGATTCAACTGCCAATGTTTATGGAATATTATTTCCCTGTTTTAAAGGCGGATTTTGCCTTGCTGGCCGGATATGGGTATCCCGGGGACTATATCCTTTCCTGCCCGATATTGACTGTGGCGGCAGAGGGAGATACGTTGGTACCGATGGATGAGGTTCAAAAATGGAGCAGATACACAGAAGCAGAGCACTATTTTTTTCGGGTTCAGGGTAATCACTACTTTCTGCGGGAGCAGGGAGCGGCGATCTGCGCAAGGATAGACCGATTACTGGAGGAGAAATATAAATATGTTAATTGAGATAAAAAAACTGAATAAGAGTTATGGAACAGCAGAAAACCGTCATGACGTTCTTAGAGATCTTTCACTGAAAATTCAGGAGGGGGAGATTTGCGTGATTTTTGGCCCGTCCGGTTCGGGAAAATCCACTCTTCTTAATATTATCGGAGGACTGGATGAGATTGATGAGGGGAGTGTCCTTGTGGCGGGACGTCAACTGGAAAAAATGACAGCCAACGAGCTGGCTGCATACCGACGCGCGGAACTGGGATTTGTATTTCAGTTTTATAACTTGATTCCGGACCTGACAGTCCGGGAAAATATTCAGGTCTGTGAGAAGCTGACAGAGACACCGTTGGCTCTTGGAGAATTACTGCGCGTGTTGGAACTGGAGGAACAGAAAGATTATTTCCCCGCTCAACTTTCCGGCGGACAGCAGCAGAGGTGCGCCATTGCGAGGGCTTTGATCAAAAATCCTGAAATTTTACTGTGCGATGAGCCTACGGGTGCATTGGACTATAATATATCAAAAGAAATGCTTTCCTTGCTGGAAAGTGTTAACAGGCGCTTTGGCACAGCGATTGTGATCGTGACACACAATAAAGCGATTGGAGCCATGGCAAACCATGTAATCTCCATTCGGGACGGAAAAGTCTCGGAGGAATATTATAATGAAAATCCGCTTCCGGCACAGGAGTTGGAATGGTAGGAGGGAAATACGATGCTGCAGAGACGTCTGCCAAGGATTTTTAGACGAAACATCACATCTTATCTGGCACTGTTTCTTCTGGTGATGCTGAGTACCTTTTTTATTATTTCGATGATAGCCTCAGCAGATACAATCACACAAAGACTGGCACAATACTCAGAGGAGGTTTGTGTAGAGGATGGCGAGTTCAGTGCTTATATGCCGCTGGAAGAATCCGATGTGGAGGAAATTGAGAAGGAAGGATTCTGTCTCGAGGAGCAGTTTTATACAGATTATGAAGTAAATGACTCCACACTTCGTGTATTTGAGATCAGAGAAAAAATCAATCTAATTACAATTACGGACGGAGAGCTGTGCCGCGGGAGCCATGAGATTTGTCTGGAGCGACAATACGCGAAAGCAAGAGGATTATCTGTCGGCGATGATTTGTCAATTGCGGGGCAGACCTTTCGTATCACAGGACTCGGCTGTGTCCCGGATTATGAGACGCCGCTGGAGAACCTTACCGATCCGAGTGCGGACAGCCAGTTTTTTGGAATCGCCGTGTTGACGGAAGAAGTGGTTGAGACTCTGCGGGAAACAGGCGAAGCCAGATAGGCAGAAGTATATGCATATTCCTATCTTTTGGAAGGGGAGACAACGGATTCGCAGCTGAAGGAGCTTTTGGAAGAGAAGGGAGTTATTCTCCTGTCCTTCCTGACGCGGGAGAATAATTCACGGATCGGCGAACCGGCTGAAGATGTTTCGATGAATCGCGTCAGTGGGATTGTTGGGGGTGTGATTCTGTTTTTGCTCATCGGCTTCGTGATTTCTATTTTTCAGATTCATGCGATCGAGAAAGAGAGCCAGGTTATAGGTACATTGTACGCGCTGGGAGTGACAAGGCGTGAGATGATGCGGCATTATCTTCAGCTGCCTTTTTATATAACGTTTGTTTCCAGCATTTGTGGGACTGTAGCCGGGTTCTCTTCACTGGGGCTTGGAATACAGCTGGCATCGTTCGTAGATTATTATTCTTTGCCGGATATGGAATATATATATCCACTGTATCTGATTGTATATGGTCTATTGGTTCCATCTGCTTTAATAGTTCTTGTAAATCTTTTATTACTGCATAATAAGCTGAATCAGAAGCCAGTGAAACTTCTGCGTCATGAAAGGAGGATCGTTCGTACCTACAGATTAAAGCTGCACGGAATGAGGTTTACGACCGGATTTATGATCCGTCAACTGATACGGGAATACAGATGTCGTCTTGCGATGGCAGTGGGTGTGTTCCTTTCCATGCTTCTACTTGTGATGGCGATGAATATACACGTGTGTATCTGGAATCTGACAGAACAGAACCGCCAGGATTGTACATTTTGGTATATGTATATCCTGAAAGATATGCCCTCAGAGGTTCCGGAAGGGGCCGTGGCCGGGTATGTGGAGGAATATAACTGCGCGGGAGCGGATGGTTCCACAATACAGGTCTGGATTCTGGGGATTAACGCGGAGAATCCCTATTTCTCTCAGATCAGTCTCTCGGACCGGGAAGAGGTAACCCTTTCCTCCTCGCTTGCCATTAAACTCAAGGCAGAGCAGGGTGATACGCTTTTTCTGGAGGATACTATTGGGGAAGGAACATATGAGTTCTCTGTATTCGATGTGGGGCAGTATTCCATTGGTACTTATGCATTTATGGATCTTGATACAATGCGTGGATATTATGGAACAACCTCGGATTACTACAACGTGCTTTTCTCAGAAGAGGAACTGGATATTGACAGTTCTCTGATTTATTCCGTAACCAGTCGGGAAGATATACAGAATTTTTCGGAGGTACTCAACGAAAATATGCTGCCTCTTACGATCGAGTCTGCAGTCATTGCAATCCTGATTTTTGTTGTGATTATTTATTTGATGATGAAATTTATGATAGACCGTTCGGAATTTTCTATCGCATTGATGAGGATTTTTGGTTATTCTCACAGAGAACTGTATTATTTATACATGAGCTGCGACATCTGGATCTTTCTGGCCGAATTGCTGATCTCAATTCCTTTGGCAAAGGCAATCATGGATGCAATCTGGCCCATGTTCGTGGCTCATGTGTCAGTGGGACTTGACCTGACATATGGTCTGCTTCATTATGCTTCCCTGTTCCTTTTTACAATTTTGGTTTATGTGGTGGTTATGTTTGTTTTGTCGTGGCATCTGCTTCGATTGGAGCTTAGAGCCCCGGAGACTTTGAAAGAGAGGGAATGATTGGAATTAGGATGGCATTAAAAATTTTTTGCTTTCCTCATGCCGGAGGTAGTGCGGCAGGATATTTCTGGCTGAAACGGGGCATAGAAAGGATGCATTCCCAGATTTCTGTGACAGTGTGCGAGTATAATGGTCATGGAAGAAAGATTAATTGCCCCTTTTACTCCAGCTTGTCGGAGGGCGCCAGACGACTGGCCGTAGAGATCAGAGAATGTCAGGAGGAAAATATCGTTCTGTTTGGACACAGTATGGGAGCCTATATGGCGATAGAAACCGCCGCTTTTCTTCAGGATTCTTTTGATCGGAGAGTGAGTGCGGTCATCGTTTCAGGGCAGGATTCACCTGTGAATCAACAAATGAGGCGAGCAGAGCGGACGGATGAGGAGCTTCTTGCTTATCTTCAGAGCCTGGGAGGAATGAGTCCGGTGATTACAGAAAATAAAGAGTACCGGAATTTTTTTCTTTCGATCATACGCGAGGATATGAGAATCCTGGATTCTTATCGCTCTGGCGAAAAATGTCTGCACTGCCCGCTCTGTATAATGTATGGGGAAGAGGATATGGAAATAGATAAGAGTCTGCTGTCGTCCTGGAAAACAGTGACGACAGAAAGGGTGCAGTTTCAGTGCTTTTCAGGGGGACATTTTTACTTGATGGAACATAGGGAGCAGGTACTTGCTTTTATGGACAGTCTGCTATATAGCCTGAATTTGATCCGGTAAAGAACGGATAAGGAGATTTTATTAACATGGAAATAGAGTCGCTTCAGAAATATTTGTATTGGGCGCCGGGTATCCAGTGGGAAATCAGGGAAAAGACACTTGTAATTGCATCTGTTCGTTTCCCGGAGGACTATTCACAGCTTTTCCCGGATTTTTATTACAAGGCTTGTCGTGGACTTAGGGAAGAAATGGTGACGGAAGAATTTCCGGATTTTTCAACCATTCGACTTCGGCGTTTTATTGCAAAACTAAAAAAATATCAGATTTTAACAGATCACATACAATCCGTGGATGAACTGTTCTATATGCAGAGCCGTCTTTTTCAGCCAGCAGAACGTTTTCCAGAGGATTATTTTCAAAACAGTGAAAATGTAGAGAAATACAGGCTTCACCAGATCAGGCGGCAGATTACGCTTCCTTCAGACACATTTTGCATTCAGGTGCGGGGAGAACTCCCGGCGCCTGAGTTTTCAGAACGAACAAGTTGCCGCAGATTTCAGAAAAACAGGAAGGTGGGAGAGGAGCAGTTCGGAGGACTATTCCGGGTGCTGTCACAGTTCCCGGGAGAAAGTACGCCCCGGTATTGCTACCCGAGTGCGGGAGGACTCTATCCGATCGATATATATTGCTTCATTAAAGAGAACCGCGTAGAAGGAGTGAAAGGAGGATTGTATTATTTTTATCCTGTTCAGGCGCAGTTGTTATGGATGGATGAAGGAAATGATATAGATCCGTCCCTGCATTTTTTCCCAAATCGTGTCATTTTTGAAAGCTCGGCTTTTTCTGTCTTTCTGGTATATAACGCAAGTGTTTCTATGCCCAAATATGGCGACAGGGCTTATTATTACGGAATGATTGATGCAGGAATAATTTTGGGATATCTGAATCTTGCGGCGACTCGACTTGGTCTGGGGTGCTGTTGTATTGGTGAGATGAAAAATGATCGGATTGAAAGGGCTCTTAAGCTAAATGAATTTCAAAGGTATCTGCAGTGTATAGAATTCGGCTTTCCGGATGTTCATACTTAAAAACGGCTCATATTCTCAGCAGACTTCAGAGTAACCGGGCATGAATATTTCATCAAAAAAGGCGTATGCTAATTCCACGCGGAAGGTGCATGCGCCTTTTTCGCTTTCAGCCGGGGAAGCGGGCGCAGGCTTCCCCGGCGCTGAAAAGAGCATGGAGGGACACGATGGAGCAGATCACAGGAAACATTCAGACGGATCAGGGGTATTTTCATGGTGTCCTCTGTCCGGAGAAGACATTTGATGTTGTGGAACGGCCTCTGATCATCGGCGGGAAGGAAGCTGTTCTGTACTCAATCAACGGCTTTACGGATGAACGCAGTGTACAGAGAATCGTGCAGTTTTTCTGCGGAGTCGCGGAGAAGGACATGCCCGCGACGCCGCGAGAGTTTCTCGAGGGCTTCACGCCTTACGGTGATGTGCAGACCGCGGCGGAGACGGAGAAGCTGCTGACGGCGCTGCTGTCAGGGCTGACGATTCTCCTGGTAGACGGCTATCGGGAAGGGCTGATCTTCGACTGCCGCGAATATCCCTCGCGGGGCGTGCAGGAGCCGGAGAAGGATAAGGTGCTTCGCGGCTCCCGGGATGGCTTCGCGGAGAATCTTGTGGTCAACACGGCGCTGATCCGCCGCCGTATCCGCGATCCGCGGCTGCGCACGGAGATTTATCAGGTGGGAGACCGCTCACGGACGGATGTGGCGATTCTCTACATGGAGGGCGGCCCGGAGGAAGGCTTCCTTGAGAAGATTCGCGACCGGATCCAGACGGTCCATGTGGATGCGCTGACCATGAATCAGGAGAGCCTGGCGGAGTGTATTTACCGGGCGCCCTGGTACAATCCGCTGCCGAAATTCCGCTATTCGGAGCGCCCGGATACGACGGCGGCCTGCCTGCTGGAGAACAACGTGGTGGTGCTGGTGGACAACTCCCCGGCGGCGATGATTCTGCCCTCTTCGGTTTTTGACATTGTGGAGGAAATCGATGATTATTATTTTCCACCGCTGACGGGCACCTATATCCGACTTTCCCGGGCGCTGGTTGCGCTGGTTTCTCTGTATCTGACGCCGCTGTATGTGCTGGTGATGAGCTATGCCGACCGTCTGCCCCCGGCTCTGGAATTTCTTCTCCCGGCAGAGACGGTCAATGTGCCGATCCTGCTGCAGCTGCTGATCCTGGAACTCAGCATTGACGGTCTGCGGCTGGCCTCCGTGAATACGCCGAGCATGCTGTCCGCGCCCGTACGCGTCCTCGCGGGGTGTGTCCTGGGCGATTTTTCGGTGAAATCCGGTTGGTTTAACACCGATGTGATGCTGTATATGGCTGTGGTGACGGTAGCCAACTACAGCCACAGCAGCTTTGAGCTGGGATACGCGATTAAATTCATGCGGATTCTGCTGCTGGTAATGACCTCGGCTTTCGGACTCGGGGGATTCATTCTGGCGACAGTTGTGATCCTGGTTCTGGTTGTTCGCAATAAGACGATCGCGGGAACCAGCTATCTCTATCCGCTGATTCCGTTTCGCTGGAGCAAGATCAAAGAACGTCTGATTCGTAAACGCCTGCCCCACAGCTACGGCGGCAATCCCTGAATCATGGCATCCCCCGCCCGGCTTGCAATGGGTTATGCTGGAAATCTGCCCTGACGTATGGTAGACTGGCAGAGTAGATAGAGAACGTAAGGTTTCGTTCAAATTCACCTGTCAGGAGGAGGGCGTCATGAAGTTTTTCCATTTGTCCGACTTACACATCGGGCTGAAATTGATGAACCGGGATATGGGAGAGGATCAGCGCTTCATTCTGCAACAGATCGCGGATCTGGCGGAGGCGGAGCGGCCGGATGCGGTGGTGATCGCGGGCGATGTGTATGACAAGGCTGTGCCGTCGGCGGATGCTGTGGAGATCTTTGACGGGTTTATTTCCCGGCTGGCGGAGGCGCTGCCGGAGTGCGAGATCCTGGTGATCAGCGGCAATCATGACAGCGCGGCCCGGATGAATCTGTACCGGAGCGTGCTGCAGCGCCAGAGGATTCATATGATCGGTATACCGCCGCGCAGGCCGGAGGAGCACATCGAGCGGGTGACACTTCACGATACGTTCGGAGAGGTGCATTTTTACCTGCTCCCCTTTGTGCGCCCGTTGATGGTGCGGGAGATCGTGGGGACGGATGCGCGGGGGAACAGTCTCAGCTATGATGAGGCGGTACACCGGTTGAGCGGGCGGGAAGAGATTGATGCAAATGCCCGCAATGTTCTGGTGAGTCACCAGTTCTATCTGCCGGCCGGTACGGAAGCGTCGGCGGTGGAGCGGGCGGATTCGGAGATCCGTACGGTGGGCGATATTGATGAGGTACGCGCGGATATACTGGAGCGATTTGATTATGCGGCGCTGGGGCATATTCACCGGCCCATGCGGGTAGGCGATGACGCACACCGCTATTGCGGGACGCCGCTGGCCTGCTCGGTCAGTGAGGCCGGTCAGGAGAAGGGAATCGTTCTGGTGGAAATGGGCAGGAAGGGGGACGTGCAGACGAAGGTGCTTCCCCTTGTGCCGCTGCGGCAGGTGCGTGTGCTGCGAGGAACTGCCGAAGAACTTCTGACCTGTTTCTGTGAGGACTATGTGACGGTGATCCTGACGGATACGACGGACCTGGAGATCCTCGATGTGCTGGACCATCTGCGCGCGGCTTTCCCGAATCTGCTGGAGGTGCGCCGCGAGGGAGTGCGCGGTGTTGAATACGGGAGAGAGTATGTTCCGGAGCAGGAAAAGGATGTCTATGAGCTCTGTGCGGATTTCCTGGGGGAGCTCGACGAGGCGGAGCAGACAGTTCTGCGCGATGTGATCAACACGGTAAAGGAGACGCAGTGAAATGAGACCTTTGCAGCTGACCATACAGGCGTTCGGCTCCTACGGGAAGCGGACCGTGATTGATTTTACGGGGACAAGTCAGAATTTGTTTTTGATCACCGGTGATACGGGAGCCGGGAAAACGACGATCTTTGATGCGATTGTCTTTGCGCTTTACGGGGAGGCCAGCTCCGGAAATAACCGCAAGGACGGAATCGAGCTGCAGAGCCAGTTCACGGGAATGGCGGTGGAACCTTATGTGGAGCTTCGGTTTTCAGAACAGCGCGGTGGGGAGACAGACATTTATACTGTGCGGCGTGTGCCGCGTCATATCCGGCCGCTGCGCCGGGGCCGTGGGCAGCGCGAGGAGAAGGAGAAGGTTTCGCTAATCCTGCCGGACGGGACAGAGTACGCACAGAATCAGAAACAGACCGATGCGAAGCTTGCAGAAATCGTCGGGCTGACAAAGGGTCAGTTCATGCAGGTGGCGATGATCGCGCAGGGAGAGTTTATGGAGCTGCTGCGGGCGAAATCCGACGAGAAAAAGCTGATTTTCCGCAAGCTTTTTGACACGGGGCTGTATCAGGACATCGTGGACGAACTGGGACGACGCAGGCTGGAAAGAAAAGCGGGGATTGATCAGCTGCGGGCTGCGATGCAGAATGAGATCAGCCACGCAGTGATTCCGGACAAGTATGCGGGCGCCGGGGAAACGGCGCGGAGAAAGAAGAATCTCCTGTCTTACGACCGAATCGAGGTGGCGGAAGCAGAGGTTTTCCTGGAGGAAATGAGAGAACTGTGCAGAGAGCTGGAAGAAGAGGAAAACGGCGCGAAAGCGGCCCGAGCAGAGGCGGAGGAGCGGCGCGGTGTCTGCCGGGATGCTCTGACACAGGGGCAGGAGCTGCTGCAGAGCTTCACGCAGCGTGAAGCGGCGGAACGGGAACTGGCCGCCTGCGCGGCGGCAGCGGAACAGGTGCGGGAAAAACGTCGCCTGGCCGCGGAGATCGAGGCCGCCTATGAGGTGCAGAACGTAGCGCAGCGCTATGAGGATGCTGCGAAAACTGTGAAGGATACAGAGCAGAAACTGCAGGAGACGGAGCAGGCGCTGCCGGAACGGCGGGCAGCCTGTGAACGGGCTGAAGGTCAGGAAGCGGCTGCCAGGAAGCTTTTTGACACTGAGGCGGCGCGCTGCGCACAGACGGAGACGCGCGTTCGTCAGGCGCTGGATATTTTCGGGCAGCTGAGAAGCGCCGGGAAACAGGTGCAGGGTGCGGAAAAAGCGCTCACACGGGCGCGGGAGGCGGCGGAGAACGCAGAAACGGCGCAGACTCGCTTCGAAGAACAGGAACAGAACTGGCGCAGACAGGCTGAGGAGCTGGGCGATGTGGAAGCCCGCCGGGAACGCTGGAAGAGCCGGCAGAGAGAAACAGAGGAGCTGGCTGATCAGGCAGATGCCGTACAGAAAGCGGAGCAGCGTGTGAAGGTCCAGGAGCGGACAGCGCGGAAGGCAGCCCTTACATACGAGGAGACCCGGCAGAAATATCAGGTGACAAGCGGGGACTATGAGCGGAAACAGAGACTTTTTCTCGATGCGCAGGCGGGATTCCTGGCGCGGGAGAGGCTGCGGCCGGGAGAACCCTGTCCGGTATGCGGCGCGATTGAACACCCGCATCCCTGCGAGCTGGCGGAAGAGCATCGGGAATTGACGAGGGAGTAGATCGAGAACCTGGCCGGGGAGATGGCGGAGAGACAGCAGGAGATGGAGAAGGCATCGGCGATCTCCGGCGCCGCTGCGGAGATTTTAAGGGAAAAACAGAACCAGTGGAAGAAAGAAGAGGACGCACTTCGGGAGAAATTCGAGCGTTGTGTACAGGAGTCCGAGAATTCATTTTCTGAACAGGCAGAGGAGGAAGCTCTGTCTGTGCCTGAGATCGGGGTCTGGATTACGGACCGGCAGTTCATACTCCGGGAAGAGGAGCAGACGCTGACGCGGGATGCCGCTGCCCTGGCCCGGATTCAGGAATCTCTGGCAGGAGCCGATGAACGAAGAAAATCGCTGCGGGAACAGTGTGAGAAATATACGCAGGCAGTGGCACAGGCTGAGCGGGAACTGACTGCGGCGCAGACAACCCTGAACAGCCTGCAGGAACGGCAGGAATACCTGTCAGAGCAGGAGGCAAAGAGGGAGCTTGCGCGTGCCGGAGCGAAACGGGATGAGATGAACGCAGCCTGGCAGACGGCGAAGAAGCAGGCACAGCAGGCCCGCAGCGCCCGGGAACAGGCGGAGGCGCTTCTCGCACGTTACCGGAGAGAGCTGCCGGAGCAGAGAGACGTCCTGGCACAGCGCCGAAAAGAATATCAGAACGCGCTGACAGAACGCAGTCTTTCGGAGACGGCATGGCAGGAGACGGTCAGAGCGTATCCGAAATCCCTGATCCGAAGGCTTCAGGACGAAGTGGCTGAGCACGGAAAACGGCAGGCGGCGGCTCAGGCTCGGCGGGAGACCGCGGAAGAAGCCATCGCCGGGCGGGAGCGGCCGGATCCGGA
The DNA here is from genome assembly GCA_021202235.1 of Lachnospiraceae bacterium. GTDB lineage: Bacteria > Bacillota > Clostridia > Lachnospirales > Lachnospiraceae > UBA3305. Next base: position 26,171 of record JAJQDL010000168.1, on the reverse strand, counting down.
GGTGCTCCGAGAAACACTGAATCGTGCGGAAGAACGATACCGCGAAAAACAGTCCGTCTATGAAACGATCCACCGGATCCTTCAGACCGATACAGAGGTGCGTGACTCCCTGACCGTCCAGCTGAGAGAGCGTGCCGGACGGATGCAGGAGTATGCGCGGCTAGACAGCCTGTATGAGCGGCTGGCGGGCAAGCGCACAGGCAGCCGCATGGATATGGAGACCTATGTGCAGCGCTATTATCTGCAGCGGATTCTCCGCGCAGCCAACGTCCGTTTTCATGAAATGTCCGCCGGACAATTCGCTCTGCGGATGGTGGACGCGGAGCGGGCCGGAGAGGGAAAGAACCGCGGACTCGATCTGATGGTCTATTCCCAAGTGACGGGAAAGGAGCGCGAGATCCGTACACTGTCCGGCGGTGAATCCTTCCTGGCGGCGCTTTCTCTGGCACTCGGTATGGCCGACCAGATACAGGAAAACTCGGCGTCGGTCCACTTGGATATGATGTTCATCGATGAGGGCTTCGGCTCGCTGGATGAGCATTCCCGTACGCAGGCCGTGAAGGTGCTGCAGCAGATGGCGGGCGGTTCGAAGCTCATCGGCATCATTTCCCATGTCAGCGAGCTCAAGCAGGAGATTGAAGACCAGCTTCTCGTCACCAAAGGAGAGGACGGAAGCCATGCTGTGTGGCAGAGATAAATAACCGCGCCGTTTTAAAAACGGCGCGGCTCCGCATTTTCATACGTACAGAATCGATAGGTCAGTTTCCCATCTGTCTGCCGCTCCCCCTCCTCCGCCAGCGTCCATCCTGGCTCCCGGCTCAGATCCGGAAAAAAGGTATCCGCCGGAGCGCAGGCCTCAATCTGCGTGATATATGCTTTTCTGCAATAGGGAAGGAATTCGCGGTAGACGATGCCGCCGCCGATGACCCAGACGTCGTCTTCCGCCAGGCCGCAGACGGTCTCGAGGACCTCTTCCAGCGAGTGGCAGATATCCACACCCTCCGGATGCCAGTCCTCCCGGGCGGTCAGCACCAGATGGCGGCGTTTGGGAAGGGGGCGGCAGCCGGGAAAGGATTCCAGGTTCCGGCGGCCCAGAATGAGCGTGTGGCCGGTGGTCAGACGGCGGAAGAGCTTCATGTCCTCGGAGATGTGGAACAGAAGATCATTCTCCCGTCCGATGCCCCAGTTCTCGGATACGGCGGCGATGCAGTTCATAAGGGTGGCTCCTTTCCGGAAGCAGTATATTGTGAAGAACAGCGCGGAACAGAACGTAAATGCAGCGGTGAACAACAATATTCAGATCGCCACAGGAATCTTATGTTCGAAGGCGTGATACTGATAATCCTCTACGATCACATCTTTTACAGTAAAATCATAAAAATCATGAATATTGGGATTCAGTGATACTTTTGGCGCCAAATACGGTTTGTTTTTGACCATTTCCTCCACAAAATCCACATGGCGGTCGTAAATATGCGCGTCAGCCACCACATGCACCAGGTCCCCGGCTTCGTAGCCGCTGATCTGAGAGATCATCATCAGCAGCAGAGCATACTGGCAGACATTCCAGTTGTTGGCGGTCAGCATGTCCTGGGAGCGCTGATTCAGGATGGCATTGAGCCGGTGCCCGGACACATTGAAGGTCATGCTGTAGGCACAGGGATAGAGCCCCATCTCGTGGAGATCATGGTGATTATAGATATTTGTCAGGATGCGGCGGCTGGTGGGGTTGTGCTTCAGATCATAAAGCACCCGGTCCACCTGGTCAAACAGACCTTCGCTGTACTGATGCTTCACACCCAACTGGTAGCCATAGGCCTTGCCGATGGTGCCATTCTCGTCAGCCCAGGAGTCCCAGATGTGAGAATTCAGATCCTGAATGCGGTTGGATTTCTTCTGCCAGATCCAGAGCAGCTCGTCCGTGGCCGATTTCCAGGCGGTCCGGCGCAGTGTCATCATGGGAAATTCGCGTGAAAGGTCGTAGCGGTTGACCATTCCGAACTTTTTGATCGTGTGGGCGGGCGTGACGTCTAACCAGTGAGGGCGCACCTCGAAATCCGTATCCCACACGCCGAGCGCCAGAATATCCCGTCATTTCTCGATAAATACCTGATCGGCATAACTCATCTTTTTTCCTCCGTGGGGTGGGCGGTATCGCGCCGCCCTGCGTTCTGTTCCTGAGTATAACAAAAAAATGGAGAATCGGCAACGGGCATCAGGGAACAGACTTGACATTTCCCGCAATCTAACAGATAATCGACGGAGACAATTGAGATTCAGACGTCAGAGACAGCGGGGAAAAATACATGGAAGAATTACACCGCAGCGATCGTGTTGATCGCACAATTAAAAAGGGGAAAAAAGGCCTGGCCCGGGTCGTTTTCAGCCGGACCGCATTGCTCGGCCTTCTGCTCTTGCTGCAGCTTCTGGGGCTGTGGGCGGTTTTTGCCTGGCTGCAGGTGTATGTCGCTTACGTTTACACAGTCTTTATTGTGATTGAGTTCTTCTTTGTGGTCTATCTCATCAACCGGGACAGTAATCCGGCCTTCCAGATATCCTGGATGGTGCTGATCCTGCTGGTTCCGGTGGTTGGGATACTTTTTTACATCTTCGTTCAGAGGCAGGTGGGCGCCCGGAAGCTCCAGGCGCGTCTGCGGGAAAATATTCGCGAGACCCGGCCCTATCTGGAGCAGCAGGCGGATGTGATGGAGGAGCTGGAAGCTGAAAAATCAGAGAGCCTGGGACTGGCCAACTATATGAACCGGTCAGGCGGCTACCCGATTTATCGAAATACGGACGCAGTCTATTTTCCTCTGGGTGAGGCTTATTTCGCGGAGCTTCAGCGTCAGCTGGAGACAGCGGAAAAGTTTATTTTTATGGAATTTTTCATCGTGGATGAGGGGCATATGTGGGATTATGTTCTGGAAATCCTGAAGCGCAAGGTAAAGGAAGGGGTCGAGGTGCGTTTCCTGTACGACGGAACCTGTACTCTGAGCCGACTTCCCATTCATTATCCGCAGCAGCTTCTGGCCTATGGCATCCAGTGCCGTGTCTTTTCCCCGATTCGCCCGGCTCTCAGTACGTATCAGAACAACCGTGATCACCGGAAGATCGTTGTGATTGATGGACGGACGGCGTTCACCGGGGGCGTGAATCTGGCGGATGAGTATATCAATGAGAAGGAACGCTTCGGTCACTGGAAAGACACCGGTGTCATGCTGCAGGGCGAAGCGGTTACCAGCTTCACGATGATGTTCCTGCAGATGTGGAACCTGACAGGGATGAGCCCGGAGGCATATCAGCGCTATATCGTCCCCCGGGAGCAACTTATGCGTCCGGGGGCTGGCTATGTTATGCCCTATGGCGACAGTCCGCTCGATCATGAGCAGGTGGGCGAGATGGTGTACATGGATATCGTGAATCGCGCGAAGAAATATGTGCATATCTGCACGCCGTATCTGATTCTTGATCACGAGATGGTGACGGCCTTGCAGTTCGCGGCCAAGAGGGGCGTAGAGGTGCAGCTCATCCTGCCGCACATTCCGGACAAGCAATATGCGTATCTGGAAGCACGTATTTTTTATGAAGAACTCATTCCCTATGGGGTGGAGATTTACGAGTACACGCCGGGGTTTGTCCATGCGAAATCCTTTGTGTCGGATGATCGCTGCTGTACGGTGGGTACGGTGAATCTGGATTTTCGCAGTCTGTATCTGCATTTTGAGTGCGGTGTCTATGCGGCAGATCATCCGGTGGTCGCTGACGTGGAGAGGGATTTTCAGGAGACGCTGTTGTCCTGTCAGCGGATCACTGTGGAGGATCTGAAAAATTATTCGAATTTCCGCCGAGCCCTCGGCTATATCCTGCGCGTGATGGCGCCCCAGATGTAAAACCGGCTAAGAGGCTCGATCAGGCAGAGAATTCCTGCCTGCGCAGCCTTGAGCAGCGTGAGGAAACACGAAATATAATTTTTGTATTAAATATCAGAAAAAATCAAGAGAAAGTTCTTGCAAAAAAGGTCGAAACTATGTATCTTATCAAATGGTGCGTTTGCAGGAACACAACCGGTGTACCCGGTTTCCCAGGGAGGATACAGAGACATGAAGAAGGTAGTGAAATTTGGCGGAAGCTCTCTCGCCAGTGCAGAGCAGTTTGAGAAGGTGGGAGCCATCATTCGTGCGGACGAGAACCGCCGGTACGTGGTGCCCTCTGCGCCCGGACGGCGCTTCAGCAAGGACATTAAGGTGACGGATATGCTGTACCGCTGTTATGCCACGGCGGAAGCAGAGAGAGATTTTACCAAAGATCTGCAATCCATACGGAGCCGGTATGACGAGATCATTCAGGGACTGGGGCTGAACCTGAACCTGGATGGCGAATTTGCGACGATCGAGGAAAATTTCCGCAATAAGATCGGCTCAGATTATGCGGCTTCCCGCGGTGAATACCTGAATGGGATCGTCATGGCCAATTATCTGGGGTATGAATTCCTGGATGCCGCTGAGGTGATCTTTTTCGCGGAGGATGGTACCTTTGACTCAGAGAAGACCAACGACGTGCTGGGGGCGCGGCTGAAGGAAATGAAGCATGCGGTGATTCCCGGCTTCTACGGTTCTCTGCCGGATGGCCGGGTGAAGACCTTCTCCCGCGGCGGTTCCGACATCACCGGTTCGATCGTGGCCCGGGCGGTCCACGCTGCTCTCTACGAGAACTGGACCGATGTGCCGGGATTTCTGGTGTCTGATCCGCGAATCGTGGAGAATCCGGAGATCATTTCCACCATTACCTATAAGGAACTGCGGGAACTGGCGTACATGGGAGCCTCTGTTCTGCACGAGGACGCGATCTTCCCGGTGCGTAAGGCCGGCATCCCGATCAATATCCGCAACACCAACGCGCCGGAGGAGCCGGGGACGATGATCGTCAGCACCACCTGCGCCAAGTCTCCCTACACGGTGACAGGTATCGCCGGGAAGAAGGGGTTCGTAGCGGTCAACATCGAGAAGGATCTGATGAATTCCGAGGTTGGCTTCGTCAAGCGAGTGCTGGAGGCTTTTGAGATGTACGGCATTTCCATCGAGCACGTGCCTTCAGGCATTGATACGATGAGCGTGTTTGTGGAGCAGGATCAGTTCGAGAAGAAGGAGCAGCAGGTTCTCTCCGCGATCAACCGTCTGGTGAAACCGGACATCATCACGCTGAGCACCGATCTGGCGCTGATTGCCGTGGTGGGGCGGAGCATGAAGAATGCACGCGGTACCGCGGGGCGTGTCTTTGCTTCGCTGGCTCATGCCCGGATCAACGTCCGCATGATCGACCAGGGTTCTGATGAGGAGAACATCATCATCGGCGTGAAAAACGACGACTTTGAAAATGCCATCCGCGCGATCTATGCGATTTTTGTGGACGCGCAGCTGTAAGAAACAGAACTGACGGCAAATGCTTTGCCGTCTATAGTAATATGATACAACAGGGCGGGGGCACGAAACGGGAGGAGAACATGGACAAGATTTGTTTTGGCATTGACGTCGGCGGAACGACCGTGAAGCTGGGCGTGTTTGACGCAAGCCGGAAGCTTCTGCGGAAGTGGGAGATCCCGACCCGAACGGAAGAACAGGGAGCGCATATCCTGGAGGACATTCGGGACGCACTGCTCGGAGAAATTGAGGACAGAGGCCTGTCAATGGATCAGGTTCAGGGAGCCGGGATCGGTCTGCCCGGTCCTGTCACGCCGGACGGCATCGTCAATCACTGTGTCAATCTGGGCTGGGGGCGGATGAATGTTGAGAATGATCTCTCGCGTCTGCTCGGCGGCGTTCCGGTTCATGCGGAAAATGATGCCAATGTGGCGGCTCTCGGTGAGGCGCTTTACGGCGCCGGGGCAGGTCATGACAGCATGGTGATAGTTACCCTGGGAACCGGGATCGGCGGCGGTGTGGTTATACACGGAAAACTCATTTCCGGCAGCCATGGAGCCGCCGGAGAGATCGGCCATATCCCCTCCTACCGGGGGGCAAAGAAGCCCTGCAACTGCGGAAATATCGGCTGCATGGAGCAGATCGGCAGCGCCACCGGTATTGCGCAGAAGGCAGTGGAGCTGATGGAGGAAACAGACTGGCCTTCGGCGCTCCGTAACTGTCGGCATGTGACGGCCCGGGACGTCATGATGCTTCACGGTCAGGGAGACGCAATCGCCGACGCCACGATTGAGGCGGTCATCGATGCTTTGGGACGGGGCATGGCCACGATTGGCTGTGTCCTTGATCCGGAAGTTTTCGTCGTCGGCGGCGGCGTCAGCAAGGCCGGACAGTGGCTGATGGATGCGCTGGAAGAGCGCTTTGAGCGCTATGCCTTCCATGCTTGCCGCGGCAGCCGCGTGATCGCCGAGACCCTGGGCAATCACGCCGGGATCTATGGGGCGGCGGCGCTCGCACTGCAGGAATAAAAACAGACGTAACAGAATAAGAGAATCAGGATCCTCTGAGAAACAGGCGGGAAACCAGAAAGAGGCAGGTGAACTTTGAATCCACCTGCCTCTTTTGTTAGGCCAGTGTTTGCAGCTTGCGGCTGTGTTCCGACACAACTTTCTTGAGGATGCCTACGTCTTCCTGTGTTGCTTCCGCCCGTACAGCGTTGTCTGCATAGCGCCGATATGTAGATGTATAGCAGGCTTCGATGTTCTGTAGTCGGGGAAGAACGTCGTTTTCCAGTAATAGCTCGATGCTTTTGGTTCTGTCCTCCAGTGGCCGGAGCTTGGTATCCAGCATCTGAGAGAGCGCCAGAAGATCTTCGTTGGACAGGGATGCCATATTGCGCCTCCTTCCTGTGGCAGTCAATTGCTTTACGAACTCCATTATACCGGTTCGGACACCGGAATACCAGTGACTTTTCGTCACAAAATCAAAAACTTCCCAATATAGACGTGCATGTATTTTGTTTTTTACTTTGCTGCCACAAATCGCTCCACCAGGCAGGCCAGCAGGAACGCACACAGGTCCACGGTCACGATGGTAGCTCCCACGGGGGTGCCTCCGAGAATCGAGAGAAGCAGTCCGAGCAGGGTGCAGACTACGGAGAACACAGCCGAGCAGATGGTGACGTGCAGGAAGCTGTGGCACAGTCGCATGGCGGACAGAGCCGGGAAGATGACCAGGGCCGAGATCAGCAGGGAGCCGACCAGGTTCATAGCCAGCTCGATGATCACAGCGATGACGCCGGCGATTCCCAGATTGCAGGCTTCGGTGGTGGTGCCGCTGGCGCGGGCGAAGCTCTCATCGAAGGTCACTGCGAAGAGCCTGTTATAGAAGAGGACAAAGGCAGCCACCACCAGGAGGGAGAGGATGACGCACAGGTACACTTCCGTCGTAGTCAGCGTCAGGATGGAGGTGGAACCAAACAGGGTGCCGCATACATCCCCGGACAGGTTGGTGCTGGTGGAGAAAATGTTCATCACCAGGTAGCCGATCGCCAGCGCTCCTACGGAGAGCATAGCGATGGCTGCGTCTCCGCGGATCTTCGCGTTCTGGCCGCTGCGCAGCAGGAGAATGGCGCAGATCACTGTGACGGGAAGGACCAGGAGCATGTCGTTCGAAAGGTTCAGTACAGCCGAGATGGCGATCGCGCCGAAGGCCACGTGGGAGAGGCCGTCTCCAATGAAGGAGAGACGCTTGAGCACCAGGGTCACGCCCAGCAGGGAAGAGCAGAGGGCGATGAGTACGCCGACGATCAGAGCGTATTGTACAAAGGGGTACGACAGATAAAATGCCAGCGTTTTGAAGATGTCACTCATTGTACGTCCCCTCCTTTCACGGCCAGATAGCTTCCCGGTTCACTTTGGAGAAATTCCTGCCGGGTTCCGAAGAAGAGCGGATGGCCGATGTGCAGGATATGGCTGGCATAAGTGACGGTGGCCCGCAGATCGTGGGAGATCATGAGGATGGTCATGCCGTCCTTCTCATTCAACTCTTCCAGCAGATAATACATTTCTTCGGTTGTCCGCGGATCCAGGCCCGCCACGGGTTCGTCAAGCAGAAGCACCCGGCGGGCGGCGCAGAGAGCCCGGGCCAGGAGTACCCGCTGCTGTTGGCCGCCGGAGAATTCCCGGTAGCAGCGGCCGGCCCGCGGCAGGATATCCATACGTTCCATGGCTTCTGTGGCCAGAGTCTTCTCTTCTTTGTTGTAAAACGGGCGCGCGCCGCAGCGTCCCTGGCAGCCGGAAAGGACGATCTCCCGGACAGAGGCCGGGAAGTCTCTCTGGGCAACCGTCTGCTGGGGCAGATAGCCAATCTCACGGCGGTCCAGCCCTTCGCCGAGGATGATGTGTCCACGAAGGGGGGACTGCAGATGAAGCAGCGTGCGTACCAGAGTCGATTTGCCGGAGCCGTTCTCTCCGACGATATACAGATAATCCCCGGCCTGAACGGAAAAATTCAGCGGGGCAAGGATTTCTTTCCCGGCGTATCCAAGAACCAGATCCTGACAGGTGATCAGAGCCATATTCTCTCTCGCTTCCTATGATGAATTATATTTGAATTTGAAAATCGTTTTCATATTATAACAGCATTCGCGGGGATGTCAATATGAAAATGGTTTTCATTTTACTCTGGTTGCATAAGGTGTCACAAAATGGTATACTCACAGCATCTGATTGTGTTGAAAAAGCAACGCTTTGGAACGATTGTTCGGGATCTGTGAGAGGAGAGACAAGGTGAAACAGTACGATGTCGTAGCGCTGGGCGAACTGTTGATCGATTTTACGGAGCAGGGGATGAGCGGGCAGGGAAATCCTGTCTTTGAGGCAAATCCCGGCGGTGCCCCCTGCAATGTGCTGGCGATGCTGAGCCGTCTGGGCCATCGCACTGCCTTCCTGGGCAAGGTGGGCGATGATATGTTCGGCCGGCAGCTGGAGACGGCTCTGCAGGAGGTGGGAATTGAGACCCGTGGATTAAAGAAAAATGCGGAGATTCCCACGACGCTGGCCTTTGTGCATACGCTGCCGGGTGGAGACCGGAAGTTTTCATTCTATCGGAATCCCGGCGCGGATATGACGCTGACGGAAGATGATCTTGAGATAGAAGTGCTGGAGGAGTGTCGGATCTTTCATTTCGGCACGCTGTCCATGACGCATGAAGGATGTCGGGCCGCGACCCGCCGCGCGGTCGAACGGGCGAAGGCGGCCGGAGCGATTTTATCCTTTGACCCCAACCTGCGGGAAAGCCTGTGGCGTGATCCGGAGGAGGCCCGGTCGCAGATCCTGTACGGTCTGGGACAGTGCGACATCCTCAAGATCTCAGATAATGAGATCGTCTGGCTCACCGGCGAGACCGACTATGACTGTGGCGTGGCCTGGATCCGGGAGCGGTTTGATATTCCGCTGATTCTTGTATCTCTGGGGAAGTCGGGGAGCCTGGCCTTCATGAGAGAACAGTGCGCGAAGGTACCCGCGGTTTTGAATCCTCATACCGTGGAGACGACCGGCGCCGGAGATACCTTCTGTGCCTGTATCCTGCATTATGTATTGTCTCACGGCTGGAGAACCTATACCGGCGGGGAGCTGGCGGAGATGCTTCGTTTCGCCAATGCCGCCGCTTCGATCATCACGACCCGCAAGGGAGCGCTCCGCGTCATGCCGACGGAAGAGGAGGTGCGGGCGCTGATGGGAGAGTGAAATCTTTCATTGACAGCTGTTTTCTCACGTATGAGGTGACCTGGTAAGAGGAAAGAGACGGTGTGCAGGATTTTTATGAAAGAAAATAGTTGCATTTCCCCGAAAAATCATGTAGTATACTCCCCGGCGGTTTTTCCGCCGCAGACAGTTCGTGACCATCCTGTCTATAAACAAAACTAGGGAGATTGAAGCGATCTGCCGCAGAAGCTGCGGCGTGAGAGATCAGTTTGTATGTATGGGCACGCGAAGAGCGTGCCCTTTTTCGTCACAGGCAGCTCCAGTCCTTCGGTCTCCGCGGAAAGGAGTATCATGCAAAGATACGCAAAGATCACTGAGAAGAATCCCCGGGAGATCGTCCTGCTCCGGGGCCAGGGGTGCCGCTACCGCCGCTGCACCTTCTGTGACTACTACGAGGACGCTTCACCGGACGCGGAAGAGAACCTGCGCATCAACCGTCAGGCGCTGGCGCAGGTAACGGGCGAGTTCGGCGCTCTGGAGGCCATCAATTCCGGGTCCTTCACGGAACTGGATCCGGCGACCGTGGAATGCCTTGAGGTGACCTGCCGGGAGCGGGGGATCCATACCCTGCATCTGGAGTGCCACTGGCTGTACCGCCGGGAGATTCCCGCCATGAGGCGTCGGTTTCAGGAAGCCGGCGTTACGCTGCGCATCAAGCAGGGCGTCGAGACTTTCGATCCTGTCTATCGGGAGCAGGTGATGAAGAAGGGCATCCGGGAAACCGATCCCGCGAAGATCGCCGAGGGCTTTGACGAGTGCTGCCTGCTCTTCGGGCTGCCCGGCCAGACGGCAGAGTCCATGCTGACGGACATCGAGATGGGACTGGCCCATTTCGACCGGGTCTGCGTCAACCTGATGACGGAGAATGGTGCACTGCTGCAGCCGGACGCCGACGTGCGGGCCTGCTTCCTACGGGAGGTGGAGCCGCTTTACCGCGACAATCCGCGGGTGGATATCCTCCGGGAGAATACGGACTTCGGTGTGGGAGGTGAGGAGCATGAATGAGATACTGCTGATTGCTTCTCTGGTACTTATCTATGGGAGCGTCATTCTCTTTTACCGGTTTTTCGGCCGGGAGGGGCTGTACTGCTTCAATGCGCTAGTCACCGTGCTGGCGAACATCGAAGTACTTCTGATCATTGATGCCTTCCATATGGAGATGACCCTGGGAAATGTACTCTTCGCCAGTACATTTCTTGTGACAGACATTCTTAGTGAAAATCACGGAAAAAAAGCGGCCAACCGGGCTGTGATTCTGGGGGTTTTGTCCTCCGCCTTCTTCATCGTCATTTCTCAGATGTGGTTGCGCTATATTCCCAGCGACAGCGACTGGGCGATGGAGGCATTTCAGACGATCTTCTCCAATACGCCCCGTCTGGTATTTGCCTCGCTGATCGTCTATGCGATCACGCAGGCTGGCGACGTGTGGCTCTATCACTGGTGGTGGGCCTGGACAGAGAAACGGCTGGGAGATGCCAGAAAGGGACTGTGGCTGCGCAACAACGGCTCCACGCTGATCTCCCAGTTCTGCAACAGTCTTCTGTATACATTTTTTGCCTTTTACGGATCATATACGCTGGACACTTTGATGTCCATCGTTCTCTCCAGCTACGTCATTTTCATCGTCACCAGTCTGCTGGATACCCCGGTGGTCTATCTTTGCCGGAAAATTCACGAGAAACAGAAAAAAGAAACGGTTCTCTGAGAGGAGAACAAGATGTCACGAATAGTACAGCCCCCGTCAGGGGGCTGTCTGTATATGGAAACTCACTGCCGGACGGTTTACAAATGTGGTTCAATCCGTTACAATAAGGACTGACCTGAAAATGTCGTGTCTGTTTCGGCGGGGATGCAGGACGACAGACAGGCATCTGCAGGGAAGGCTGAGTGCGTCATAGTCACAGAACAGGGAGGATAGGAAGGAATGCTCGTCGAGATCCGGGACGGAACTGTGTCCAGGCAGGGACGGGAGGTACTGTCCCATATTGACTTTGAAATTCATGGAACCGAGAAGATCGCTGCCGTGGGACGCAACGGAGCCGGAAAGACGACGCTGCTTCAGGTGCTGGCGGGTGAGCTTTCTCTGGATGGAAATGACCGGAACCCGGCCTCCGGGCTGAGCTTCTCCCGTGCGGTGACGGTGGGAATGCTGCGCCAGCAGCCGGTGGAACATCCGGAATGGACGGTGGAAGAGCTCTGCCGGAGGGATTTCCCGGAGGCTGAGTGGGAGGGAAATGCCTGGGAATATGACCGGCTATTTACCGGCTTCGGTTTTTCCATGGAGGATAAGGAGAAGATACTTTCACAATTCTCCGGAGGCGAGCAGACGAAGATCGCCTTCATCCGGCTGCTCCTGGCGAAGCCGGACGTATTGCTCCTGGATGAACCTACAAACCATCTGGATGTAAATTCCGTGCAGTGGCTGGAGGGGTATCTCCGGGACTATGACCGGGCGGTGGTTATGGTATCTCACGACCGGTATTTCCTCGATGAGACCGCGGATGTCGTGTATGAGGCGGAGGACGGATCGCTGACCCGTTATCCGGGAAATTATACGCATTACCGGCAGGAAAAGAGGCTGCGGCTCCAGAGACAGCAAAAAGCCTATGAGAGCCAGCAGGAAGAGATCCGGCGTCTGGAGGAGTTGGTCGCCCGCTTTAAAAACAAGCCGAACAAGGCGGCTTTTGCCCGTTCCCGGAAGAAGATACTGGAACGGATGGTCCCGGTGGAAAAGCCCCGCGAGGATACGGCGCGGATCCATACCGGCGAGCTGACACCGGTCCGGTTGGGAAGCCGACGGGTCATGGAGGCGGAGGGGCTTAAGATCGGCTACGACCGGAAGCGGCCTCTGCGCGAGATCGATTTCCGGCTGCAGAGAGGCCGCAAGATCGGCATCCTCGGCGCAAACGGGAGCGGAAAGACGACGTTTTTAAAGACACTGGCGGGACGGCTTCCTCCGCTGGGCGGAAAATTGTCGTTGGGCTCCGGCGTGGAGATCGCTTATTTCGATCAGCAGTCGGCGGCGCTCGATGCGCCGCAGTCGGTACGGGAGTATTTTCATGAACGTTTTCCGGCACTGACAGACCGGGAGATGCGGGGAATCCTCGGCGGTTATCTGTTTTCCGGGCGCGATCTGGGAAAACGGGTAGTGGATCTCTCTGGCGGTGAGAAGGCCCGGCTGACGCTGGCGGTGCTGCTGCAGCCGCGGCCAAATCTGCTTCTGCTTGATGAGCCGACCAACCACATGGATATCCCGGCCCGGGAGACGCTGGAATCAATCTTTCAGGTCTATCGGGGAACGATCATTTTTGTCTCTCATGACCGCTATCTTATCCGTCAGGTGGCAGATTCTCTGCTGCTTTTCGAAGACGACGGCCGGGTGCTGTATTATCCCTTCGGATAGGAGCAATACCGGGAGCTTATGGCCGGGAGAATGGTAGCTTTAGGAAAGCGGACCGCTGAGGAGCAGGCGATGATCGAGAGCCTGCGGGCTGTTCCGAAGAAATCCTGGCTCCCGGGCGAACTCTCCACGGAGTCCGCCCGGCGGGACTGGCGCTTCGGGCTCCTCGGGGAGGAGATGGAGGAGGCGCGGAAACAGGCAGAGGTGATCGCTGCGGCTTGGGAGGCAGAGATGATCCGGAGGGTAGCGGCAGATGTTGAAAAGAAAAATCACCCAACGAAAGAAAACGACAGGATGAATCAGGAGCCGAAGAAGGCCCTCTCACAGACAGAGGCGCTTCGTGTTCAGAAGGACGCGGCTGCGCGCTGGACAAAGGCTTGCCTTGACTGGTACGATGAGTGGCTGAATATACACGAAGAGTGAGACAGGCGGGCTGCGGCCTTCGTGCTGTCAGGTTCTCACATTTGTGTCACTTTTATGGTCTACTTTAAATACTGATAAAGAAGAAACAGTGCAACATTTTTGGAGGAATAGCAATGGGAGTTACTCTGGAACGCAGGAAATATGCCGGACTCAAGGCGGCGCTTCTCGGCGCGGCGCTTTTCATTCTGGCTTTTGCCGGAACTGTGCATGCGCAGGAGGCCGACTGGGATGATCCGGATTATGTGAAGATGATGAACCGTGCAGAGGAGGAAACGGTGGATTCCAACCAGGCGTCCTCAAGCTCCGACGCAAATCCGTACACGGGATATACGTATACGCATGCGAGCAGCCTGGCGAGTGCGGACATCGTTTATGGTGTCGATGTGTCTAAATGGCAGGCGGATATTGACTGGGATGCCGTGAAAGCAGACGGGATAGATTTCGCGATCATTCGGATCGGCTACAGCACAATCTCCTCGGGAACGCTCAGCGAGGATCCTTATTTCGAACAGAACCTGAAAGAGGCGAAGGAGGCCGGCGTGGCGGTGGGTATCTACTATTTCTCTCAGGCCACTACGTTGGCAGAGGCGAAAGCGGAGGCAAACTATACGCTGGAGCTGCTGGGAGATGAGACATTGACCTGTCCGGTGGTTTTTGACTGGGAGACAGCGTCCGGCTACCGCAATGAAAATGTCTCCGGTTCGAAAGCAACCAGTATCTGTCAGACCTTCTGCGATATCGTGGAAGCGGCAGGCTACACCAGTATGATCTATGCGAATTATTCGGATCTGACGACGTGGCTGGATACGGATACTCTGGCTGCTTCTTATAAGATCTGGATCGCCCGCTACAATACGACCACCTGGACGGCCAAGGATACCTCTGACTGGGATTATTCCTGGATTTATTCTTATTGGCAGTACAGCTCTTCCGGCAGCGTGGACGGGATCAGCGGTGATGTGGACTGCAATTTTTATTATGACACCACCTATGGGATCACCAATTCCGCTCTTGTCGATACAGTGACCGGTGTCAAGGTCAAGGCCAATTCCAGTACTTCCGAGCTCACGATTTCCTTCAGCGCGCTGAGCGATGTAGAGGGCTATGAGATCTGGCGCTCCTCGGCCTATGACGGAACCTATAAGAAGATCAAGACGCTGACGGGAAGCACAAGCTACACCAACACCGGCCGCACGGAGGGACGGGAGTATTACTACAAGGTCCGCGCTTATATTACGGTGGACGGCGTCAAAGTATACGGGAATTTTTCTGATATCACCTACGCCTATACGGCCAAATTGAACAGCTACAAGGTCGTGACGACAAAGGCAGATGCACATGTGCGGCTGCATGCGGGTTCCTATAAGACGCTGGTGACTGTCGCCAAGGGAACCGCCCTCTCCGTCCAGGCGATCACCAGCGACGCGGACGGCGTGCGCTGGTACCGGGTGAAGACGACGGTGGACGGCGAGACGGTCTCGGGCTATATCAACTCGAAATATGCCACCGTGAAGGTAAAACAGGTGACCTCGGTCAAGGCAGCAAAGGTCACGGCTAAGACCATTACCCTCTCCTGGAAGGCACAGGGCGGCGTTACCGGGTACCTGATCTATCGCTCAGATTCCCGGAACGGCACGTACAAGAAGGTAGGTAAAGTGGCGGCGGGAACGACCACCTGGAAGAACAGTGGTCTGAAGACTTATACACGGTATTACTACAAGATCCGTGCCTACAGCCGCGTGAACGGGAAGAATACCTACGGTTCCTACTCCTCGATCGCGACACTGGGAACGACAAAGACGAGCTACAAGGCGAAAACCACCAGCTCCGTGACGCTGCGTCAGTATGCGGGGACATCTTACAAGAGGCTGACGACGATCCCCGGCAGCAAGACTGTTCAGGTCTATTACCGGACGAAGGATAAGAGCGGCAAGACGTGGTATTATGTCAAAACAACGATCAACGGAAAGGTGTATAAGGGATATGTGAGCGGCAGCTATATCAAGAAGACCTGACCGGGGACGTCTGTGAGGTGAGACGATGCTGCAGACAAAGATTTATTTTGTGGAGGACGAGGAAAAGATTCGCCGTTCTGTGAAGGATTTCCTGACGTTAAAAGGATATTCCGTGGAGACCGAAGGGAATGGGAAGACAGCCAGTGAACATCTCAGGAACCATGTGGAGGAGTATGATCTGCTGATCCTGGATATCATGCTTCCCTTCTTCGACGGAAAATCGATCCTCAGGGAGGTCCGGGAGATCTCGGATATCCCCGTGATCATGCTGACCGCCAAGACCGGTATGGGCGATCAGCTGGCCAGCTTCGATATGGGCGCAGACGATTATCTGACAAAACCGTTCATGCTGGCAGTTCTGGAGGCGCATATACAGGCGGTACTGCGCCGCTCTCAGAGGGAAAAAGGAGATCTGGAGCTGGGAAAGCTGTGTATCGACGAGAAGGAACAGCGCGTTTACGTGTCCGGTCGGCTTATAGAACTTACCCGGCGGGAATTTGACGTCCTGATCTATCTTGCCCGTCACCCCCGTGAGGTCCTCAGCCGCAATCAGATCCTGGATGCAGTGTGGGGCTATGACTTCGAGGGCGGAATCCGCAGCGTGGATACGGTGATCAAGCGCCTGCGCGCCCAGCTGACCGATGAATGCTATTATATTCACACGGTTTACGGAGCGGGATATCGTTTTCAGGTTCCCGACGAAGACAGGCAGAGCTCATCGTGAGAAGCAGGGAGACGGAAATGGCAGAAAGAGAGAAGACAAAAAAGACCCGGGCTATCCGGGGAGCGTTTCTGCGGACCCAGATGCTGTTCCTGCTGCTGGTTGTGGGCGGATTCAGTCTGTTGTATTTCCTCTTTGCCAATAATTTTTATGCTTATCAGAAGTCGAAACTGATGAGAGCCGCGTTCCAGGCCGTTTCCAATTGTACATCACTGGATGCGGAGACGCTGGAGGTTGAGCTTGCCACATACGAGGATGCCAATTTCCGCTTTAAGATCGTGACCGAGAAGGATGAGGATGTCTACGGTACCGGTATTGCGCAGAAGCTGGGCGATATGGAGAGCAGTAAGCCGCAGGAGTGGCAGAAACTCTATTCTGAAGAACCGGAAATAGAATACAGCGGGACGCAGATCATCCTGCGGGGTAGATTTGACCGGGATGGCAGTACCTATTATGTGCGGATCACGGAAAATACCCGCTCGGTGGGGAGCAGCTTCACCTATACTGATGCTTTCCTGACTGCCCTTCTGGGGCTGGTCATCATCGTGGGACTCCTTACAATGTGGGTGATGACGAGCCGAATGCTGCGCTCGATCGAGAACATCAACCAGGTCGCCAGCCGTATCAGCCGCCGGGATTTTTCACGAAAAGCGGATGAAAGTACCCGTTGCCGGGAACTGCGGGAGCTGGCGGGAAGCATTAACCGCATGTCTGACGAGATCCAGGATTCGCTGGTTTATCTGGAAGAGACCAATCATATCCTGGTGGAAGAAAACCGCTACAAGGAAAAGCTGAACCGGATGCGGGAAGAGTTCCTGGCAAATATTTCCCATGAGCTGAAGACTCCTCTGGCGATCATGTCCAATCATGTGGAGCTGCTCCAGTGCATGGAAGATCAGATCGACAGGGATTATTATTACGATTCCCTCATGGATGAGATTCATAACATGACGGAGATCGTCGAGAACCTGCTTGAACTGGGTTCTGTGGAGCAGGGCCTGGAAAATATGTCCCTCTCTCCCATGGATCTTTCGGTAACAGCTGAACGTCTGCGGGAGAAGGTCCTGGCGTTGATCCAGAGACGAACGGTGACGCTGGAGTATTCCTGTGAGGAATCACTGGTTGTTCTGGGCGGGGAGCGGTATCTCTCTCAGGCCATGGAAAACTATCTGACCAACGCAGTGAAGCATGTCTGTGAGGGCGGACGCATCTGCTTCCGGCTGGTTCGTGACGAAGGGGACGCGCTGTGTACAGTGTACAATGACGGCGATCTCATCCCGGAGGAAAGCATGGAACGGATCTGGCGCAGCTTTGTCGTCCTCTCGGAGGACTTTGAGGATGAGGACGAGAGGATGAGCAATACCGGACTGGGGCTATATATCGTGCAGAAGGTGATCCTGATCCATCACGGCAGCTGCGGGGTGGAGAACGAAGAAGACGGCGTTCGTTTCTGGTTTCGGATTCCGCTTTATGAGGAGAAGGATAAAGAATTTCGATGAAAAAGACTATAACAATCTTGTTTACAGC
>JAJQDL010000168.1:0-8390 GCA_021202235.1 Lachnospiraceae bacterium | reverse complement strand
AATCGAGATATCGTTCGTGATCTTCGGCTTGTATTTGAATATACAGTATCCATTAAAACGGTATACTGGTCCCAGTTTAAGCCGGATGAGCCCATTCTCGGCGATGCCATATTGATTATGCGCCCCAGTGTGAAGGAGATGATCCAGGCGCAGGTCGGCGACTCCTCCCAGGTTGTCGTTGTTACGCGTACGTTAACAGAAGAATCAGTCTATCGGTTATATAGCATTCCTCAGGGTACCCGTGTGTTGGTGGTGAATGAATCTCCGGAAACCACAATGGATACGGTTTCCATGCTGTATCAGCTTCGAATTGAGCATTTGAAGTTAGTACCTTATCTGAATACCAATGAGGATGTTTCGGATATCCATACGGCTGTTACTCCGGGGGAAGTGCAGTTTGTGCCATCGTTTATTCAGAATATTGTAGACCTTGGTAATCGGCGCCTTGACATGCAGACATTTCTGGATTTGCTTGACATTTTGAAATTGAACAATGATACGGTCAAACAGAATCTGATTCGCTATGCCAATAATGTCATTGAACTTCATAATGGCGTTAAAAAACGCTATACGGACAGTTATCTTCTCAATGGAATTTTGAAGCAGGTTCTCAATTTACAGGAGAATGGCATCATTGTGACCGATACGGAATTCCATATCAATTATTGGAACAACCGGGCAGAACGTATATTGGAAGCAGCTCCGGTGATACGGGAGTCCCTTGCCCGTTATTTTTTGCCTGAACATATCCAAAAGATGGTTTCCGCGAATTTCCATGAAGATCTCTTCACTATTAAGGGCAGACAGTTTATGGTGTTCCGAAACCCGCTGCAGGCCATGCGGCAGGTCACAGGATATATTTTCATATTTGAGTCGGCTGTGCAGATTCGCAAATCCGGCAGTAATCTCAGTGCTCGTCTCAAAAGCAGCGGATTGACCGCCAAGTACACATTTGAAGATATTTTTTACCGCAGTCCGGATATGGAGAAGTGCGTTTCCGTCGCAAAAAGGGTGGCGCAGAGCAGCTATGCGGTTCTTATTACCGGTGAAACCGGAACCGGAAAAGAAATGTTCGCTCAGGCGATCCACAACGCTTCTCCCCGCAGAAATATGCCATTTGTAGCTGTGAACTGCGCAGCTCTGCCGGAAAGTCTCCTGGAGAGTGAGCTTTTTGGCTATGAGGAGGGTGCGTTTACCGGTGCGCGGCGCGGCGGTAAGCTTGGTTTATTTGAACTGGCAAACGGAGGGACTATTTTTCTGGATGAGATTGGCGATATGCCTTATACGCTGCAATCCAAGCTGCTCCGCGTTCTGCAGGAGCAGCAGATTGTCCGGTTGGGTGGGAAAAATGTCATCAACATTGATGTAAGAATTCTGACTGCCACAAACTGTGATCTGCAGTTTATGATTCAGGAGAAGAAATTCCGCGAAGACTTATTCTACCGCCTGAATGTATTCCCTTTAAAGCTGATTCCTCTGCGCCAGCGGCGCCAGGATATTGTACCGTTGTTTTGCAGGATGGCAGAGCTCTCAGCCGATGATATTTCCTCGGAGAATCAGCAGAAACTGGAGACATATTCCTGGCCGGGAAATGTGCGGGAACTGCGCAATGCGGTAGAATACTTTTCGCTGATGGGAACATTGGATTGTATTCAGACGGAAGAAAGTATAGCTGGCGAGAACCAGCTCTATGAGCCGGGTGTTTCTATTGATGAACTGAAAGAACGGATCACAGGAATTGTGCGCAGACGAATGCATGAGGATCTGCGCACGGGACGTGCGTCACTGCTGTCGGAATTGCACAGCCAGGGCATTTCTGTCAGTGAAAAGCGCATGGAACACACACTGTCCCTGATGAGACAGGAGGGGACAATCTTAAGAGGGAAAGGAAGAGCGGGAATTACACTTCAGGATGAGACGAGATAAATTGAGCAACATCTGAACCTAAATGTTTTGAACGCAGATAACGCACAGAAAAACCGATCGGGAGACACATCCCATCGGTTTTTTGTTGTTCAAATCAGACACTTTTTAAGACCTTTTGGCGTAAAAAATAAAACATAAACCGAGAACATGCTGATGCTGGCATGTTTTTTGCTCTGTATATAGGGTGTGGTTGGTGGTTTCCAGCCATAAGAAAATTTCACAGGAGGAGAAAAATGAAAGATCATCCTATCATCGGCATTTCATCATCCCGGTTACTGTTGGAGGGCAATTATCTGACGGGGATGCCCAAAACCATTGTAAATCAGGATTATGTGGATGCAGTTTCTGCAGCGGACGGTATACCGCTGATTATTCCGTCGACGGCGAGTCGTGAAGAATTGTGTGCACTGGTGAATCTTTGTGACGGCATATTGATTTCCGGCGGAATGGATATTGATCCTATTTTGTACCATGAATTGCCGCATCCGTGCTGCGGAGCCTTTGATTTGGAAGTGGACCGATCTAATCTTGATCTTGTTCACATTGCAATGCAGTCTGGGAAGGCAATCCTTGGAATCTGTCGCGGTATGCAACTGATCAATATCGCACTGAACGGTACGCTGTATCAGGATATTCCGAGCCAATGTGACGGCGCAGGAGGACACAAATTCTGTTACATTCGGATGGACACTGTTCACACAGTTGATCTGGAGCCAGAATCGGCGATCTGTGAGATCTTTGGAAAAAAATCGATTGAAGTCAACAGCCTTCACCATCAGGCAGTAAAGGACCTGGGGGAGGGGGTGCGTGTCACTGCGAAGGCGAAAGATGGTATCGCAGAGGCTATCGAAGTTCCGGGGAAAAATATTATCGCGGTGCAGTGGCATCCTGAAATGATGCTGCAGAGATCTTCTGAGATGCTGTGCCTTATGAAGGATTTCGTGAACCGCAGCCAAAATCATTCGCTGTGAGCTGTGAGGAAAGAAAGGAGATTTTCGTTATGAAAAAGAATCAAACTAACAGGTATCCTTCAGTTGGATATGCTGCATTCTTTATGTCAGTACTGGCGGTATCCACTTTTGTCGGATACAAGCTTCTGGGAGCTTCTCTGAACACGATCATGTTCATTAACTGGATCGTGATGACACTGTGCTCCATCCCTCTGGGATATAATTATGAGCAGATGGAAAAGAAGGCTCTTGAAAGCGTCGGCAACATAATGGGAACTTTTATGCTGATGCTGGCCATCGGCGCGCTGGCTGGTACCTGGATGGCGTCGGGTACCGTACCTGCCGTGATGTATTACGGGATGAATATCCTGAGTGCGAAATTCTTTCTGCCGGCGGCTTTGGTCCTGTGCTCCATCGTTTCTCTTGCAACCGGTACTTCCTGGGGCACCTTTGCCACCATGGGGATCGCACTGCTGGGCATCGGCAATGGTCTGGGTATTCCTGCCGGCATGACGGCAGGCGCCGCGATCTGCGGCTCCTGGTTTGGTGATAAGATATCTCCGCTGTCTGATACTACCAACTTCACTTCTGCTGTCGTAGGTGCGGATTTGTTCACTCACATCAGGCATATGATGTACACCACCGGCCCTTCTTATATCCTGAGCTTCATTTTGTTTACCGTTTTAAGCCAGCGCGTTTCTTCTTCTGCAGTGATGGACACTTCTCTGATCCAGTCGACGCAGTCCGGCATCCTCGCTGCTTACAAGCTCGGTCTTCCGGTTTTGCTGCCGGTGGTGCTGGTTTTTGTGCTGTTAATTCTGCGCAAAAATCCCACGATGACCCTGCTGCTCGGCGCCATCGCAGGCGCTGCGGTTGCCGTATTATACCAGGGGTTTACTCCCGCAGCTGCATTCGGCAGTTTCTGGAACGGTTTTGAGGGAACCTTTGAAAACGAGTTTCTGACCTCTCTGCTAAACAGAGGCGGTGTTTCCAGTATGTTGAGTACAGCGATGACCATGCTGCTGTGCTGCGGCATCGGCGGTATGCTGAAAGAAATGAGGGTTGTCCATGTGATTGTGGGCGCTTTGTCCAAGCTGATCAGATCCACGTTTAGTCTGGTTTTGATCTCAGAGATCATCGCTTATGTGGCACAGATGCTTTCCGGTTCCCATTATTTTTCCGATGTCATTCTACAATCCACCATGCTCGATATGTTTAGAGAAAAGCGCCTGAAACCGGAAAACCTGTCACGTATCATGGAAGACTGTAATACCATCGGCGGCGTCCTGATTCCCTGGAGTTCGACCGGTCTGTATGTTGTTGCTACCCTGGGTGTACCCTTCGTTGAATACATACCCTATGTCTTTTTGTGTTACCTCACTCCGCTCATGGGTTTGATATGTGCGCTGACTGGCTGGGGTATGGCCCGCTATGCCGCGGACGAAGAAATTCCTGAATAATCAGTCCATGGAGGAGGTTCAAGGTTAGCTATGCTAAAGCGAAAACCAGATCACAAAACGGCAATCGTTCTTACCTGTTTTGTTGCATTTCTATGGAGTACCGCCGGCCTGAATATCAAGATGATCGTCTGGAATCCTCTGTGCATTGCCGGCGGTCGGAGCCTGATTGCGGTCGCCATGCTGTTTCCTGTGATTCTGAAAAATGAAAATGTTCAGATCAATCGCTATGTCATTGGTGGTGCTGTCTGTTATGCAGCATTCAATTACAGCTTCAATATCTCTACAAAGCTGGCCACTTCGGCTCTTGCGATCCTGATGCAGTATACGGCGCCCGTTTATGTGGCAATTCTATCCTGGGTTTTTCTGAAAGAAAGGATCTCACGTGCGGATATCCTATGTATCGCGGCTGTCATGGCAGGTATGATCGTATTTTTCCTGGGATCTGAAGGCGGTGGAAGCGTTCCGGGGAAAATCATCGCGGTCTTTAATGGTATCACATTTGCAGGGATTTCCATCTTCCTGCGGTTGCAAAAGGATGGAAATCCTGTAATGTCAATGTTCCTTGGAAATATTTTGGCTGGTATTGTCGGGATTCCATTTATTGTATCTGTTGGTTTGCCGAATTTAAAAAGTGTCCTGTTTCTGATTCTGGCGGGCTTTCTGTGCGCATTTACCTATTCTCTGTATGCGATCGCAAGTACCCATTTGTCGGCATTGGAAACGGTACTGCTTCCCATCCTGGATCCGGTTTTGAATCCCGTTTGGGTGTTTTTGTTCCTGGGGGAGGCTCCTTCGAGTCTGTCCGTCCTGGGCTTTGCCATTGTCCTGATTAGTGTGACAGCCCGGACACTTTTCAGTCTGCACAGGGACTCTGAGAAGGAGCACTTACAAGTTACCGGCCAAAATGCGGACTGAATTCAGATACAGTATAAATGGATATGTCCGCCTACACGGACATCACGGGATTTGGAGCGGAACCATGTTCCGCTCCACGTTCGTTTATGTAAAAGAGCAGTCAGACAAAAAGGATGAAACTTTTTAAGGGGCGTAAAATAAACGGGAAAATAAATCATACTATTCCTATTGACAAACTAGGAAAATGGGAGTATATTCTCGTAGGAAACAGGTTGGAGGTGAGAGCACATGATGATATCGACGAAAGGAAGGTATGCGCTTCGGCTCATGGCAGATCTGGCAGCGAACGGAGACGAAGGACGTCTGATCTCCCTGAAGGAGCTCGCTGCCAGGCAGCAGATCTCTCTGAAATATCTGGAACAGATCGTATCTGTCCTGAACAGGGCTGGGTATGTACGGAGTGTGCGTGGGCCGCAGGGAGGATACAGGCTCTCCATGCCTCCCGGGCAGCTGACGGTCGGTATGATACTTCGGCAGATGGAAGGGGATCTGGCGCCGGTGGAATGTCTTGCCGCGCATGCGGAACCCTGTGACCGACGGGACGATTGCTCCACACGGGTACTATGGGAGCGGCTGCAGGACGCAGTGAACAATGTGATTGATACGACGACGCTGGCCGACCTGCTTGAACCGGAGAAAATAACACAACCAGGAGGTTTACAATGATTTATCTTGATAATGCAGCGACGACCCGGGTGCTGCCCGAGGTATACGAGGCGATGAAACCGTATTTTTGTGAGAGTTACGGCAACCCGTCCAGCGTCTATCAATTTGCGGGCGAGAGCCTGCAGGCGGTTGATCAGGCCAGAGAGCAGATCGCGTCTCTGCTGGGCGCGGAAGCGCGGGAAATCTATTTTACGGCCGGTGGAAGCGAATCCGACAACTGGGCGCTGAAGGCCGTGGCGGAGACCTGCGCGAAGAAAGGGAAGCACATCATAACTTCGAAGATCGAGCACCACGCGATCCTCCATACCTGCGAGTGGCTGGAGAAGCAGGGATTCGAGGTGACGTATCTGGATGTGGACGAGAAAGGACTGGTCAGCCCGGAGGCCGTGGAGGCGGCGATTCGTCCGGATACGATTCTGGTTTCCGTTATGACTGCCAACAATGAGATCGGTACCGTGGAGCCGATTGCGGAGATCGGAGCCGTCGCCCACCGGCACGGTGTTCTTTTCCATACCGATGCGGTACAGGCGGTGGGACATATTCCACTGGATGTGCGGGCAATGAACATTGATCTGCTCAGCGCCAGCGGCCATAAATTTCATGGCCCTAAGGGCATCGGCATCCTCTATTGCCGCCGAGGCGTGAAGCTGACCTCCTTCATTCACGGAGGTGCGCAGGAAAGGAACCGTCGGGCCGGTACGCACAATGTCCCTGGCATCGTCGGGATGGGGAAGGCTGCGGCGGTCGCTGCAGAGCACATGGACGAATGGGGACAGAAGCAGGCGGCGCTGCGGGATCATCTGATCGAGAGAGTTCTGGCTGAGATTCCCTATGTGAGACTGAACGGAGATCCGCAGAAGCGCCTGCCTGGAAACGCAAATTTCTGTTTCCGTTATGTGGAAGGAGAGTCTCTGCTGATCATGCTGGATCAGAAGGGGATCTGTGGCTCCAGTGGTTCAGCCTGCACCTCCGGCTCCCTGGATCCCTCCCATGTGCTGCTGGCCATTGGTCTGCCCCATGAGATCGCCCATGGCTCGCTGCGTCTGACTCTGTCTGAGGACACCACGCGGGAGGAAATTGATTATGTGGTGGACGAGCTGAAGAAGATCGTTGAGAGACTGCGGAGCATGTCGCCTTTGTATGAAGATTTTCTGAGAAAGAATGCGTGAAGGGAGGACAACATTTATGCCTGCATATAGTGAGAAAGTGATGGATCATTTCACCCACCCGAGAAATGTGGGAGAGATCGAGGATCCCAGCGGTGTAGGAACCGTCGGCAACGCCAAATGCGGCGATATCATGCGCATGTATCTGGATATTGACGACAATGGAATCATTCAGGAAGCGAAGTTTAAGACCTTTGGCTGCGGCGCTGCCATCGCGACGAGCAGCATGGCGACAGAGCTGGTGCGCGGAAAGACCGTTCAGGAGGCGCTGGAAGTCACCAACAAGGCGGTGATGGAGGCGCTGGACGGGCTGCCGCCCGTGAAGATACACTGCTCTCTGCTGGCTGAGGAGGCGATCCATGCGGCTCTGTGGGACTATGCGGAGCGCAATCACATCGAGATTCAGGGGCTGGAGAAGCCGAAGGCGGATATCAGTGAAGAGCCGATCGAGGACGATTAAAGTTGCATACAAAAGAAAAATGCGTTATCCTGAGAACGGGAAGGGAAGACGGGCCGGAGAGGCCTGCTGCCCTTTCCGCTCTTCGTATATACGGCTTCGGACTCTTTGCCATAAGAGTCTGACCCGGCTGCGCGGGTATCTTCTTGCCGGGCAATCGGCGCAGCGTTGTGATACTGTATGAAAGGAAGGTGTAGGGGTCATTTATAGACAATTTCTCTCCAACTGTAGCAGACTGCTCTTACCTGCGGCTGAGGGGCTTGCCGCTGGAGCTGCGGATTCGCTGATCCTGGGATTGGCTGCCTGTATTCTGCTGGCAGCCGCCATCGCGGATCAGCGGACGCGGGAGATTCCGCTGGTCTTAAACGGTGCTTTGTCAGTTCTTGGGATACTGCGCATCTGGTCGGGAGGAGTTCCTGCGGACGAAGCGGTCATCGGTGCTTTCTGCGTCAGTCTGCCGCTGGAGCTGCTGCTCCGTGTGAGCCGGGGGCGGGCGATCGGAGGCGGTGATGTGAAGCTGACGGCAGTCGGCGGCCTTCTGGTCGGCTGGAGACTCTGCGTGCTGGCTTTCTGGATCGGCGGGCTTCTTGCGGTTCTGCTCAATGTCCCGCATCTGGGGAAGGCGCGGGCCGGTCATATGGTGGCCTTTGGCCCCTATCTGGCGGCAGGGTTCCTGGCTGTATTCCTGTGGGGCCGTGAGATCCTTCTGTTCCTGACGGACAAATTTTGACAGATTTTATAGAGATTTCGTGTCGTTTGGTTGCGGAAGAAACCACAAAACGGCGCGGAAACAGGAAAATATGCCCGTATGCGCAGGAAAATGGTGCAGACAGGGTTCCGGTAGGAAAAA
>JAJQDL010000147.1 GCA_021202235.1 Lachnospiraceae bacterium | reverse complement strand
CGCAAAAACATCACCGTTCCAGCAAGGCTGAACACCTACTGAGAAAAAAACAACATCAATTTCTCAACGGTTCTCCAGGATGCACTGATGTCAGCAGCGCAAAACCAAAAGCAGAAAAGCTTATAGTCACTATTCTTCTTCTGCCAAAAGGAATCTACTCCAATCAGGACATCCTCTCCGTCACGGAGATTTCCCCTGAGGAATTACAGGCGATCAGGGAATCCATCCATTAAACAGCCCGCCCATGGCGCCCATGTCTCCTGCGGACTGTTTCAGCTGTCCGAAGAGACATGGGCGCCACGGGCGGGCGTCACTCGAATAGAATACGACTCAGGCAGAATCTTCTCTATTCCGAAATATTAAACGATATCAATTAGTGGTGGAACAGCCGCATTCCCACGAAGGCCATGTACATATCGTACTGGTCGCAGGTAGCGATGACATTGTCGTCGCGGATGGAACCGCCGGCCTCGGCCACATACTGCACGCCGCTCTTGTGTGCGCGCTCGATATTGTCGCCGAAGGGGAAGAACGCATCGGAGCCAAGAGCCACGCCTTCCATCTTCGTCAGCCAGGCTTTCTTCTCCTCGCGGGTCAGCGCCGCAGGCTGCTCGGTGAAGACCTTCTGCCACTCGCCGTCGCGCAGCACATCATCACTGTCCTCAGAGATGTACACGTCGATGGCATTGTCCCGGTCAGGACGGCGGATGTCCGCTTTAAAGGGCAGATTCAGCACCTTGGGATTCTGACGCAGGAACCAGTTGTCCGCCTTATTTCCGGCCAGGCGGGTGCAATGTACGCGGGACTGCTGTCCGGCGCCAACGCCGATGGCCTGTCCGTTCTTCACGTAACACACCGAATTGGACTGGGTGTATTTCAGAGTGATCATGGCCACCGTCAGATCACGCAGCGCCTCCTCAGTCATGGCCTTGTTGCGGGTGGGGATATTCTGCAGGAAAAGCTCACGATCGATTTTGAAGTTATTCCGCTTCTGCTCGAAGGTAATACCAAAGACTTCCTTGGTCTCCAGCTCGCCGGGCTGGTAATTCTCATCCATCTGCAGCACCAGATAATTTCCCTTCCTCTTGCCCTTCAGGATTTTCAGGGCTTCCTCAGAGTAGGAAGGCGCGATCACACCGTCAGACACCTCGCGGGCCAGGAAGGAAGCGGTCGCGGCGTCGCACTCGTCGGAAAGTGCTGCGAAATCACCATACGAAGACATGCGGTCCGAACCACGGGCGCGGATGTAGGCGGTGGACATGGGAGTCAGTTCCACGCCCTCGACAAAATAAATCTGCTCCTCCACCGGACTCAGGGGTACGGCCACAGCGGCTCCCGCGGGACTTACATGCTTGAAGGAGGCCGCGGCGGGAAGGCCGGTGGCTTCCTTCAGCTCACGCACCAGCTGCCAGCTGTTGAAGGCGTCCAGCAGGTTGATGTAACCGGGCTTGCCATTCAGCACAGTGAAGGGCAGCTCTCCCTCTTTCATAAAAACGCGCGCCGGTTTCTGATTGGGATTACATCCATACTTCAGTTCCATCTCATTCATATCCAGGTCTCCTTTTTTCCGGGGTGCTCCCCCTGTAATTGAGAATATGTCCCGAAACAGATGAAAGCCCACCGCCGGGACGATATGCCCAGACGGTCGGCTTTCACGGTTATGCTCCATGTGGTCCATTCCACTTCCGTCAGTCGCATAACTGACTTAAACATAGCATCTCCCGGCGCGGCTGTCAAGAAGAAATTTAGGGCGCATTTTGCAATTTTCTGAATTTCTGCTTGCAAATTCTCTGTCTATCTGCTATCATAATTAGCGTTCTGGGCTCATTCATGAGGAGAATGGCCCTAAGAAGGAGGTGCGATGATGGCGAAGTGTGCAGTATGTGGAAAAAGCGCTCATTTTGGAAACAATGTGAGTCACTCTCATAGAAGGTCCAATAAGATGTGGAAAGCAAACGTAAAGTCTGTCCGGGTGAAGGTTGGCGAAGGAACCCAGAGAATGTATGTTTGCACTTCCTGCCTGAAGTCCGGCAAAGTAGAGAGAGCGTAAAAGCAGGCTTGTTTAAAAAAGATTTAAAAAGACGAAAAAATACGATTATGTGAGAACAGGACTGCTCACATGATCGTATTTTTGTATTATGCGCAGGACTGCGTAAGGTTTATTCCGACTGACGCCGGACGCAGCCAGCTCATGAGCAGAACAAATTGTAGCCGACCAGCAGGAGCGCTGTCATAAGAAAAATTACCCAGAACCGAAGCGGGAGGAGCAGCATCAGGATCATTCCCACTCCTATGCTGAACAGGATCAGCCCGATGAGTTTCTTCATTGTGATCGCCGCTCCGGATTTCCTTTATACAATAGCATATGTGTTCCGACGCTCACACATGACTTCCTTTTAAAAATAGAAACAGCGCCGCACAGATCCTCTTTCGATCCTATGCAGCGCTTGTTTACAGTGCATCTGCTTAGTTTTCTTCCCCGGTCTCTACCGCATCTGCATCCATCGCATCCCGGACGGCTTTTTCAACCTCCGGGTCCTTCCCGGAGCCGCCGCGCCCGGCGGTAAAACGATCAATGACGTCAGGAACCATATCGAGTACCTTTGTTACAGTATCCTGGTTGCGAACGTTCACCAGACGGGTGACGCCGTTCTGAATGACGAGGACCGCGCTGGGAGAAAGCTTCGCACCCAGTCCGCCGCCGCCCATGTCACTCTTCTTCTCACCATTGATACCGGCGCCGGCTCCCACGCCGAAGCTGACATCTACCAGAGGAAGGATGATCGTATCTTTTACCTGAACGGCCTCTCCTACGACGGTCTTGGCGGTAACGAAGCTGTCCATCCCGCGGAACAGAGATTCCATTACGTCTCCCAGATTACTGTTTTTTTCTGCCATTTTGTTCCTCCTGTTCTGCCGCGCCATGGACGGCTAAAAGAATGTCTTCCGGACGAAATGCCGGATATCTCTGTCAAGCAGCAAACGTATTCCCGCACTCAGCGGAACGGCCGGGACGATATGCCCTGCCAGATAGAACCGCCCTTGCAGAGTTTGGTTCTCAAAATCTCCCGCCAGTTCGAATTCTCCTGCCGAACCATAGAGAGGATATAACATATAAAAGATTCCCAGGATCCAGCCGGTCTGGGCTGGATCACCGGTACCGATGACACCGCGCAGCCGAAGCTTACGGGGCCGGACATGCCGAAGAATACGAAAGACCTGATTCTTCACCAGATTAAACATCCGCCGGTTGGTCGGATCGTGAAGTTCCTCCCACACATGCCTGATCGAGGAGGCAATCCCCCGAGCCTTATCAGGCGGAGAGCTTTTCCCGGTAGTCTTCGTGGACGATTTTTTTTGCTTCGGGCTGCGCCGTTTCTTCTTTGCCCTGCCCGATTCGCCCGGCGGCGATGCGCCCCTCTGTTCCGTACGCCTGGCTTCTTCGCGGGCTTTTCTGTCTGCAGTCTGAGTTGTCCGGCTCTCATTTTGAGCGTCCCGGGAACTGCCCTGATCAGGCCGTGTCCCCTCCGCTTTGCAGGCTTCATTTACCTCGTCTGCGCCCTTCGTCTTCTCTTCCGGTTCTTCTCCGGATTGTTTATACTCCAGAGCGGATGTCGCAGGTTCCACTTCTCTTTCTTCAGACGTTTTCTCCTTTGTTACGAATTTCTCTCTATCTGCGCTCTCCCGCTTTCTTCCTCCATGCTTCATGCGGAGACCGAAGAGCTTTAGAGAATACCGGAATCCCTTCTCATCAACCAGAGCCCTCAGTCTCACTATTACCAGAAACAGACGAATCTTTCCCCGCACCTGATAATCCGGCTTCTCCGCCCGTCCCGCTGCCTCATAGCAGATAGGACAGAAAAGAATCAGAAGGAGAAGAACCAGAATGACTCCCAGCAAAATCAGAAGCAGGATACCGAGAACCTTCAAAATTCTCAAAATGACAGCACCCGCAGCGAATCCGGCCGCGGCACATAAAGTGATCTCGCTCAGTCCTCTCCCTCCCTTCGCAATCGATCGGTCAGGAAAGCTCGCAGCTCCCCGCTCCCGGTCTTCCGATAGCACTCATCCGCCATCCTCATGACCAGGAGAACCGCCTCATCATATCCGCCGGCGATTCCCACAATCGTCAGATCATCCTGCCTGCGATAATAGGGTTGAAGCAGGGTATTCGCATCGAAGAATTCCACCTGGTTGGAGGGATTGACGGACAAAATCAGTACATAGACGCCGGGAAGCGGCTTATGGCGGCGAATCCGGCGCACGATCTTCTTTTTGCTTCGGTACACCCGATCTCCTACATAGAGCTCCCGCATCCATCTCATCGGCCATTCGCCTCCAGTACCATTTCCAGAGCGCGTGCTGTGGCCTGATGACGCACCGCCGCGCGGTCTCCGTGAAATACATGTCTCTCCACATGGATCTGCCCGTCCTGAGAGCAGGCAAGATACACGAGTCCGACCGGCTGTTCCGGGCTGCCGCCGTCAGGACCTGCAATGCCGGTCGAGGCCACCGCGATCTGAGCATGCGCCCGGAACGCCGCTCCCTCAGCCATCTCACGGGCTGTCTCGGCGCTGACCGCTGTAAAGCGAGCCAGGGTCTCCTCTTTCACTCCCAGCAGTTCATGTTTTGCCTGACCCTATACGGAGAAAAAACCCACCGAATAGACAGAACAAGCGCCGGGAACATTCACCAGCGCAGCACCAATCAGACCGCCGGTACAGGACTCGGCGGTCGCGATCATCCAGTTTTTCTCCCGCAGGAGCTCCACCACACGTTCTTCCACAGCACTCATTGTGATTCACCCTCATCTTTCAACACGCCCCGGTTCTTCACCAGGTAATCGATCAGCGATACGATGGTGAGGATGGTGGAGATCCAGATCAGCGCCTGCTCCAGGATCTGCCAGCCGGAAGCCTGCAGATGCAGAATCAGGGCGATGGTCATAAACATCTGAAAGGTCGTCTTGAATTTGCCCCAGTAGCTGGCGGCGATGACCACACCTCTCTCCGCAGCGACTAGACGAAAGCCGCTGATAACGAATTCTCTCCCAATGAGAATAACCGTCACCCAGGCCGGCAGCCGGTCCATGGCAGTCAGGCAGATCGCTGCGGAACCCACCAGCAGTTTGTCCGCCAGCGGATCCATAAATTTACCAAAATTCGTTACCAGGTTGTATTTCCGGGCGATATAACCATCCAGGAGATCTGTCAGGCTGGCCACGCAGAAGAGTGCCAGAGCAATGATATCGCCGGTCTCTCCCAAATCTGCCAGCAGAAAAAATACGAAAAACGGCACCATGACGACGCGCAGCATCGTCAGTCTATTCGGTAAATTCATTCACTATCTCCCCCATCAGATCATATTCCAGCGCTCCGGTCACCCGCACGCGCACAAAATCACCGGTCATCAGGTTCTCGTCGGTTTGAATGAACAGATATCCGTCCACCTCCGGCGCGTCCATATAGGTCCGTGTCGCATAGGCGCTGCCATCCTCGACCATTCCTTCCACCATAACTGTCAGTTCGCGCCCGATCTGACGCTCCGAGTTCTCAAAGGAAATGTCCTGCTGCAGCTCCATGACAGCATCCCGGCGATAAAGCTTTGTCTCTTCGGGGATCTGGTCGGGCATCTCCGCCGCCGGCGTTCCCTCCTCCTGTGAGTAGGTGAAAACCCCTAACCGGTCAAACTCCATCTCATCCACGAATTCCAGCATCTCCCGGTGATCGTTCTCCGTCTCTCCGGGAAAGCCCGTGATCAGAGTGGTCCGCAGAGCAATATCAGGAATCTCCCGGCGCAGCTTCGCGATAATCTCCGTCAGACGTTTTCGGTCTGTCCGACGTCCCATGCGGCGCAGCATCCTGTCACTGGCATGCTGAATCGGAATATCCAGGTAATGGCAGACCTTCGGCAGATCCCGGATCGCCGCGATCAGCTCGTCAGTGATCTCTTCTGGATAGCAATACAGGATACGGATCCAGCGGATCCCGTGAATCTCAGACAGACGGGACAGCAGCTCGGGAAGCTTCTTTTCCCCGTAGAGATCCGTGCCATAAAGAGTTGTCTCCTGCGCCACGAGGATCAATTCACGCACGCCCTGTTCCGCCAGACTCTCCGCCTCGCGGACGAGATGCTCCATCGGGAAGCTGCGGTAATGGCCGCGCACCTTCGGAATGATACAATAGGTACAGCACTTGTCACAGCCCTCCGCAATCTTCAGGAAGGCATAATGGCCGCCGGTCGTCAGCACCCGCTTCGCGTCAGGCTGAGGCAGCTCCTCCAGACTGTGAAATACCTGCTGTCCCCGTTTTTCTCCATAAGCCAGATCACGAACAATCCGGACGATATCTCCATAGGCGGAGGTTCCCACCACAGCGTCGACCTCCGGCATCTCCCGAAGGATCTCATCTTTATATCGCTCTGCCAGACAGCCCGTGACGATCAGGCCCCGGCAGTTTCCTGTCTCCTTATACCGGGCCAGCTCCAGGATCGTCTCGATGCTCTCCTCCTTGGCGTCCCCGATAAAGCAGCAGGTATTGACGACAATGATGTCGGCCTCGCTCTCCTCGCTGGTCAGCTCATAGCCCTCCTGTCCCAGGAGTCCCAGCATCACCTCCGTGTCTACCAGGTTCTTGTCACAGCCCAGCGACGCGAAAAAAATCCTGCTATTCATCCATCTCCGCCGTCCCTTCGGACGCACTGGGAAGGATATGGATATGGCCGCTTTCCAGCTCCTCCACCGCGATGGAGAGCGGCTTCCGCTCCTCACCGTTGTAGCTGGTGCATTCCGCCTCGATAAGCTGTCTGGCGCGCTTGGCGGTCCCCAGCACGATCGAGTACCGGCTGGTGACGATGGGCTCCTCTCCCTCCGGCGTGCCCTCGTTTACAATATCCATCAATTCAAAATAAGAAGGATGTATCATCGTTTTGCTCACTCCTTTTGTTATATCTTTCTTTCTATCATTTCTGCAGAAGCCATGTCCGATCAACATGCCTCTGCCAACTACCAGGTTTTCAGCACTCCATTGAGATCTTTCTTGATCTCCTGCACCAGTCCCATGTTCTGTCGGCGGAACAGCTCCGCACACGTCGGGTCTTCCACGATCCGAAGGATATCCGCCAGCGTCTGATCCAGCTGATCATTGACCAGAATGCCGTCATAGTGTTCGGCCTGATCCGCTTCCGTCAGCGCCTGTGCCAGCCGACTGCGGATCTGTTCGCGGGTCTCCGTACCGCGATTCACCAGACGATCCACCAGCACACGGGCGGAGGGCGGGATAAGGAACAGCATCACGGCGTCCGGATATTTCTCCTTTACCTGAAAAGCTCCCTGATATTCGATATCCAGAACGATGTGAATGCCCCGTCCCAGTTGATTGAACACATACTGTGCCGGTGTCCCGTAATAATTACCGGAATACTGAGCGTACTCGAGAAAACGTCCTCTCTCGATCCCGTCTTTGAAGGATTCATGGGACAGGAAGAAATAATCCCGTCCGTCGACCTCACCCTCCCGCTGATAACGGGTCGTACAGGAAATTGAAAAAGCGAAGCCCTCATTTTCCTCCATGAGACGATGGATCACCGTCCCCTTTCCCACGCCGGAGAATCCGGAGATCACGATCAGTTTTCCATCCATACGCCTGCCCCCTCTCTGAACGTCACTCTCCCTGGCACCTCCCGGAGATGGTCTCAGGGAGCAGTGCGGAGAGCACAACCCAATCCGTATCGGTGATAATAACACCCTTAGTCTTGCGCCCCTGTGTTGCGTCCACTGCCGTGCCGGCATCCTTGGCTGCCTGCACCAGACGCTTCACCGGAGCTGAATCCGGACTCACCACCGCCACGATCTTATCTGCATTCATCACATTGCCGTATCCGATGTTGATCCATCTATTCAATATTCTGTACCTGTTCCCGAATCTTCTCGATCTCTGTCTTGATCTGGATCGCCGTAGAAGAGATATCCATATTATTGCATTTGGAGAGGATCGTGTTGGCCTCACGGTTCATTTCCTGCGCCAGGAAATCCAGCTTCCGCCCCACGCTCTCATCTCCCTCACCGCTCAGGGTATTCTGCATCCCGGTGATATGGCTTCGCAGACGAACCGTCTCCTCATCTACGCAGGTCTTATCTGCAAAGATCGCCACCTCGGTCATAAGGCGTGCCTCGTCGATCTCCGTAGTATCCAGCAGTTCCCGGACCTTTTCCTCCAGACGCTTCCTGTATTCATCCACCACCTGCGGCGAGCACCTTTCCACCTGAGAAACGAGTTCCTCCATTCCGGTGAGCTTGGCCAGGATATCTTCACGAAGCTGTTCGCCTTCACGGCTCCTCTGGGCGGCAAAATTCTCACCGGCTCCCCGTACAGCTTCCTCGAGCAGCGGCCAGAGAGACTCCTCATCCTCCTCCTGATGCTCCATCACCAGCACATCCGGAAAAGAAGCCAGCCGGGAAACCGTAATGTCATCCTCTATGCCGAATTCTTCGTGCATTTCCCGGAAATACTGCATATATTCCCCGGCCAGCGACCGATTGTAGCGAATACACATCTGTGAGTCGGTAAAGTCCTCACAGCTGATAAATACATCCAGCTTCCCCCGTACCGCGTATTCTTTCATGACCCTGCGGATCCGGGACTCAAAAATGCAGAATTTCTTCGGCATCTTAATGTTGAAATCCAGATAGCGGTGATTCACTGCCTTGATTTCAACCAGTATCTTGTGCGTATCGTCGGAGGCCTCATACCTTCCGAACCCTGTCATGCTCCTGATCATCTCATCCTCCTGATGCCGGTGTCATAGGACGCAGACCCGTCTCGCACCTTTGGTCAGTTCTCCGACTCCCGGCTGCTTGACGGGACTTTCAACTTTAAGTATAATTCATTTAACAAACGAAGTCAACCAAGGTATTCTAATATTTGCCCGGACTTCAGTGGGAGGCAGAAAATGGCACTCGATGGTAGTGGACGCGCCAATCTGGTCAGCGAACTGCGGGAGAAACTGGGCGGGGGACGCATCGCCCGTATCGCCCAGACGGAATCGGACGAGCTGATCCTGACTGTAAAAAATAAGCGGGGACAGGTACG